>WRCU01000169.1 GCA_009783805.1 Oscillospiraceae bacterium | reverse complement strand
GAGGTGGCTGTAGAGCTGCGAGGCCTCGGCCTCTATAAAGCCGCCCGACATGAGCCTGGACTTGGTCACGGCCACGTCGATTAGGTTCCCGGCGTACTGCAGGCCGATCGTAAGGACGATCGGGACGGAGTAGGAGCCGATCCTCCGCAAAAGGGCCCCCGCGCCCCAGGCCGTGCGCGGACCCGTCCCCGCGTCCCCGCCCATCCCGTGCGGCACCGACTCATAGACGTGCCTGTTGGAACGGTACGAGCGGATGAGGAACGCGGCGGCCACCACGGCGCCTATGGAAGTCCCGACGGTGGCGCCGGCGCAGGCCGCCTCCAGGCCCATCGGCAGCAGGATGGATGCGAAGAGCAGGGAGAAGGCTATGTTGCATACCTGCTCCATCACCTGCGAGACCGCAGTCGGCGTCATGTACCCCCGTCCTTGGAAGAAGCCCCTGTATGACGATGATACGGCGCAGAAGACGAAGGCCGGCGCCATCATGAGGATCGACAGGCCCGCCTTGGGGTAGTTGATGAGCTCGGCGACGGAAGAGTGGAAGATGGCCAACAAGCCGCAAAGCGCCAGGCCTATGGCGATCAGAACGGTCCTGGTGAGCCTCAGGGCCTGGTTGGCGGCGTACGCCTCGCCTTTGGCCGTGAGCTCGGAGACCAGCTTGGACAGGGCCGTCGGCACGCCGGAGTTCGTCACCGCGTAGAGCAGCACGTAGACCTGGAACGCGGCCGCGTAAATGCCGTTCCCCTCGTCCCCGATCAGGTAGAGCAGAAACGGCACGTAGATGAGCGACAGGACCTTGACGGCTATGCCGGCCGCCGAGAGCACGGCGAAGCCTTTGGGGACGGATTGCGCCTTCGCCGGCGCCGGGCCCCCCATGGCTTCGTCAGTTGCCCAACGAGTCCTTGGCCGTCACGCTCACCGGACCCTCATAGCAGGCGAAGCAGTTTTCCACCAAGGCCTTGTCGGGCTTCCTCGTGAACAGGCTGACGACGGGCACGATCACCAGGCCCGAAAGCATCGCGAAGGCCCCGGCGTTGATCGGGTGCTGCAGGATCTTCGGAAGCACGCCTTTGAAGAGTATGTTCGTGACCATGAGGCCCACGCTGAAGGCGAAGCTGCACCATACCGAGGCCTTGGTGGCGCCCTTCCAGTATAGGCCGTACAGGAACGGGGCGAGGAACGAGCCGGCCAGCGCGCCCCACGATATGCCCATGAGCTGCGCGATGAACGTCACCCCGGCGTTGTACTGCCATATGGCGATGACGGAGGATATGACGATGAACGCGCCTATGAGGGACCTTATTATGAGAAGCTGTTGCTTGTCCCCCATCCTCTTCACGACGTGCCCCTTCAGGAAGTCCAGGGTCAGCGTGGACGACGAGGCCATCACGAGGGAGGACAGGGTCGATATGGAGGCCGCGAAGACGAGCAGCACGACGAGGCCTATCATGAACTCGCCGAACGTCGAGAGGATCGTGGGGATGATGGAGTCGTAGATGGGCAGGCCGTTCGCGTCGTACGCGATCACGTCGGCGTACAGGCGCCCGAAGCTGCCGATGAGGTAGCTGCCGCCGGCGATCACCACCGCGAATACGGTGGAGACGATGGCGCCCTTGGAGATCATCTTCTCGGACTTGATCGAGTAGAACCGGGCCACCATCTGCGGCAGCCCCCACGCGCCCAGCGAGGTGAGTATCACGACCCCGAGGAGCGCTATCGGGTCGGGGCCGAAGAACGAGGTGAAGGCGCCCGGCTGAGTCGCCGCCTGGTCGGCCGTCACGTGCGCCATCCGGCTGATCGCCTCCGTGAACCCGCCGTTGTTCTTGAGCAGGATCGCTATCACCGCCACCACGCCGCCGATCATCACGATGCCCTGGATGAAGTCGTTGACGGCCGTCGCGAAGTAGCCGCCGGCCACGACGTAGATCACCGTGATGGCGGCCACCATGATGATGCAGGCCTCGAACGGGATGTCCAGGGCCATGGAGAACAGCCGCGAAAGGCCGTTGTACAGCGAGGCCGTGTATGGGATGAGGAACACGAAGACGATGAGCGCGGCCCCGATCTTTAGGGCCGATGATCCGTACCTCGTGCCGAAGAACGCCGGCATCGTCGAGCTGCCTATGTGGTTCGTCATCACGCGGGTCCGCCTGCCCAGGATGAACCAGGCCATGAGCGAGCCCACGAAGGCGTTGCCCAGGCCTATCCATACGGCCGCCGTCCCGAACTTCCAGCCGAACTGCCCGGCGTACCCGACGAAGACCACCGCGGAGAAGTACGTCGCCCCGTAGGAGAACGCCGAGAGCCACGGGCCCACTGACCTGCCGCCCAGGACGAAGTCGTTGACGCTCGCGGCCCTCTTCCTGAAGTAGACGCCGATGAAGGAGGTCAGCACGAAGAAGGCGAAGAGCATGATCAAGGTTACGGCCATCTTTTGTCACCTTTCCTTATTGGTGTGCGCCACGGCCGGCATGCGGGCCGAAAGGGCCGCGGGCCGCATGGCATGTGATCCCATGCGGATAGCATATTATCGTAAATGTGAGGCCGAATTGCAAATCACGCGCCGCGACGGCCCGGGGACGGCCGGCGGATACGTCCGTCAGGCGCGGTGGACCGTGTGCAGGTACCTTTTTGCGACGGGCGACAGCGGCTCGCCCAAAAATTCGTCGTATATCCTGATGATCGCGGGGTTCTCATGGGAGAAGCGGTACTTCGACAGCTCGTCCAGGTTGTAGAGCGTATTCTCACGCTCCTGGGCCTCGTTGCCGGCGTTCCTGTTGATGGGCTGGCCGCCTCCGCCCCCGCAGCCGCCCGGACAGGCCATGACCTCGACGAAGTGGTAGCGCACCTCGCCCGAGACTATCGCGTCCATCAGCTTCCTCGCGTTGCCCAATCCGCTCGCTACCGCGACCTTGAGCTCCCTCCCGCTCACGTCGAACGTGGCTTCCTTCCACCCGTTCATCCCCCGTATGGTCCTGAAGGTGTCGACCGGGGGCTTATCCCCCGTGGCGAGGCAATAGGCGGTCCTTAGGGCCGCCTCCATGACGCCCCCCGTGGCCCCGAATATCACCCCGGCGCCGGTGCTCTCGCCCAACGGGTCGTCGAAGCCCAGCTCCTTGAACAAGGTCACGTCTATGTGCTCCTCCCGCAGCATCCTCACGAACTCCCTGGTCGTAAGGACCACGTCCACGTCCCTGCCCGCGCCGGAGCTGTCCATCGTGGGCAGGTCGCACTCGTGCTTCTTGGCTATGCAAGGCATTATGGCGATCTGGAATATCGAATTGGGGTCTATCCCGTTCCTTTCCGCGAAGTACGTCTTAATGATGGCCCCGAACATCTGCTGGGGGGACTTGGCGGTGGACAGGTAAGGCACCATCCGCGGGAACTCGGTCTTGATGAAGCGGACCCAGCCGGGGCAGCATGACGTGAACAAGGGGTACGGGCCGGGATCGCCGCCCATGAACCCTTTTATGAACTCGCTGGCCTCCTCCATGACGGTCATGTCGGCGCTCAGGCTGGTGTCGAAGACGTAGTCGAAACCGATCTTCTTCAGGGCGGCCACCATCAGGCCCGGGGTGGCGGACTCGCGTCCCAGGCCGAAGTACTCGGCCCACGCGGCCCTCACGGCGGGGGCTATCTGGGCCACCGTGACGACCTTCGGGTCGGCCAGCGCCTTGAAGACCTTCTCGGTGTCGTCACGCTCCCCGAGCGAACCGACCGGGCAGTGGGTTATGCACTGGCCGCATAGCGAGCAGTTCGACTCGGCCATGGCGCGGTTGCCCGACACGTTGACGCTCGCCCTCCCGCCGGAGCCGACGGCGTCCCATATGCCCAGGCTCTGCGTCTTCGCGCATACCTGCACGCACCTCATGCACTTGATGCACTTGGACTCCCTCTTCTGCAATGGGAAGCCGCGGTCCCAGTCGTTTTCCGGCACGTCCCTGCCATAGTCCAGCCTATATAGGCCCAGGTCGCCCGCGAGCTCCTGTAGGCCGCAGTTGCCGCTGCGTATGCATGCCGGGCACATGCAGTCGTGCTGCGAGAGCATGAGCTGCACGTTCGTCTTCCTGGACGCCCTTACCCGCGGGCTGTTCGTCCTCACCGACATCCCATCGGAGACGGCGGTGGCGCATGCGGGGGTCAGCCTGGACAGGCCCGCGACCTCCACGACGCATACCCTGCACGCGGCTATCTCGTTTATCCCCTTCATGTAGCATAGGGTCGGTATCTGGATGCCCAGCTTCTCCGCGGCCGCGAGGATCGTCGACCCGCCGGCTATCTCGACGTTCCTGCCGTCTATCGTCAGCTTGACCAGGTCCTGGCCCTCGGACGCGTCCATGTAGTACGTGAGCTCATGGAAGTAATCCGAGCTCAGGTACTCCTCGACGTCCCTGGCCACGTCGGGCCTCGGAGCCTCGGACGCCTTGGCCGGCCTGCTCGCGGGGCTGGGCCCCTCGATCGTTATGGGGTCGGGGTCCCATTCGGCGCCCATGCCGAAGGCATTCGGGCTTTCCCCGGCCCCGCTCCCCCCGGCCCCGCTCCCCCCGGCTCCGCCCGCCTCGGCGGGCCCGCCTCCCCCGGCCCCCGCCGCGGCGTCGGGAACGAAACCGGTCGGGCCGGCCTTGCCCTCACCCAAGCCGTCGTCGACTACCATCCGACCCTCCTACCCCCCTTTAGGGAACCGAGCCCGAAGCGGTCGCAGCGCAGGCACCTGCCGGACTCCTGACTGGCCTCGAGCGGGGACATGACCCCCTCGGCGAACCCGAATCCGGCTTTCCTTACCGACGGCGGGGCCTCCGCCACCTC
>WRCU01000168.1 GCA_009783805.1 Oscillospiraceae bacterium | reverse complement strand
TTCCGTCCGGCAACGCCTGAAGACCGATGACGTGTATTCCGAGACGGTCTTGTCTGACCGCAGTAGGGTGTCGTCCAAGTCGGTGGCGATCAACCGTATTCCCCTCATTTCGCCGCCCTCCATACCGCGTTATCGCCCGCGCCCGCTACAGGCTCCTGTACCGCCTTTTAACCCTGGCGGCTGGGGCGGCCTGAGGGGCCCTCCTCGCGGCCGGCTCGGGGGCGCGTGGAATCTGAGGGGCCCTCCTCGCGGCCGGCTCGGGGGCGCGTGGAATCTGAGGGGCCCTCCTCGCGGCCGGCTCGGGGGCGCGTGGGATCTGAGGGGCCCTCCTCGCAGCCGGCTCGGGGGCGCGTGGGATCTGAGGGGCCCTCCTCACGGCCGGCTCGGGGGTGTGGGCGGCCCTGTCTCTCGGAGGCCTGGGCGGCCTCGGTTGCGGCTCCGGCACTTCAAAGACCTGCATGGGGTACGGGTGGCCTTCGACGACGGGGATCCCATTGCCGAGCAGTTTTTCGATGTCCCTCAGATACTCCTTCTCCCCGAAGTCGCACAGCGAGATCGCCGTGCCGCCCAAGCCCGCCCTGCCCGTCCTGCCTATCCGATGGACGTAGGTCTCCGACTCGTTGGGCAGGTCATAGTTTATTACGTGGGACAGCTCGATGATGTCGATCCCGCGCGCGGCGATGTCGGTCGCGACCAGCACCCGCGTGCGACCCGCCTTGAAGCCGTTGAGCGCGTTCACCCTCGCGCCTTGGGTCTTGTCGCCATGGATCACGCCGACCGGTATGCCCTCGCGGCTTAGGTGCTTGCCGATCCTGTCCGCCCCATGCTTCGTGCGCGAGAACACCAGGGCGGAGGCTATCGCGTCGTCCTCCAGCAGATAGGCGAGCAGCCTGCCTTTGTTGGCCTTGTCCACGAAGTACACCGACTGCTCTATCACCTCCACCGCCGAGGAGACCGGCGTCACCGCTACGGTGACCGGGTCGTTGAGGACCGTCGCGGCCAGCTTGGCGATCTCCGCCGGCATCGTCGCGGAGAACATCAGGGTCTGCCGCTCTTTGGGGAGGAGGCCGATAACCTTCCTGACGTCGTGTATGAAACCCATGTCGAGCATCCGGTCGGCCTCATCGAGCACGAACATGGATATGCCGCCTATGTCGCACAGCCCCTGCCCGATCAGGTCGAGCAGCCGCCCGGGGGTCGCGACGAGTATGTCCACGCCGTCGCGCAATGCGGAGACCTGGGGCTCCTGACCCACGCCGCCGAAGACGACGGCGGTGGTCAGGCCGGTGTACCGGCCGTACGCCTCGAAGCTCGCGGCGACCTGCAGCGCCAGCTCCCTGGTGGGCGTCAGTATGAGCGCCTGCATCTCATGCCGCGCCTTCGCGGAGTCCGCGCGCCGGCCATACAGCGTCTGCAGTATCGGCATCGCGAAGGCCGCGGTCTTGCCGGTGCCGGTTTGGGCGCAGCCCAGCAGGTCCCGGCCTTCCAGCAGCAGCGGGATCGCCTCCGCCTGTATGGGCGAGGGGACTTCGTACCCCTCGCGCGCGACCGCCCGCAATATGGGCTTTATAAGGTTCAGATCCTCAAATCTCATCCCGCCTCATTCCTTCACGCATGGATTAGTTCCTCGGCCCTTTGGGCGCGAATGCCTTGCAAGGCTCCCCGGACGACTCGTAGACCGCGTGCGAAGGCTCCTGGGCAGACTTGAAGCCATAGTACCTGCATCCCTTGGGATGCCTGCCGTCCCATGTGACATAATGGAACCTGCACCTTCGGCACTCGGCGGTCGGGGCCTTGGCGTCGCTCCCGGCGGCGGCTTCCGGCCTCCCCGCCTTCATGGGCGCCGCCGCGCCCGCCCGCCCGCGGGGCGTCCCCGGCCTGCCGGAGCCGCCCGTCCCGCCCCCGCTCACGGTCCGACCCTATTGCAAACGCGGGAGGCGTGGCCTTCCATCAAGGCCGCCATAGCCCGCAGCGCCTTTCCCCTGTGGCTGACGGCGTCCTTCGCCTCGGGGCTCATCTGGGCGGTCGTCATGTAGAATTCGGGGACGTAGAAGATGGGGTCATACCCGAAGCCGCCGGCCCCCATGGGGGATGGGGCGACGTACCCGCACAGCTCGCCGTGGGACCGCAGCACCGAGCCGTCCGCCATGACCGCGACCATCGCGCAGACGAACCTGGCGCCGCGCTCCCCGAACGGCCTGCCCCCGACCAGGCGCAAGACCTCCGCGTTCCGGGCCGCAGAGTCGGGGAAGCGGCCGCCGAAGTCCGCGGATATGAGGCCGGGGAACCCGCCGAGGCATTCGACCTCGATTCCCGAGTCGTCGGATAGGCATATGCCTCCGACCAAGGCATGCGCGTGCCTGGCCTTGATCTCAGCGTTCTCGGCATAGGTGGAGCCCGTCTCATCCGCCTGACGGCCTACGCCCGCGTCCCGCATGGGGACGGCCTCATAGCCCAGGCGTCCGAGGACCGCGCCTATCTCGCGGACCTTCCCCAGGTTCTGGCTGGCCACCGTTATCACCATGCGCCTTATTCTACAGGAGTCGGCGCCCGCATGGAACCACCTTGCGGCGCGGCCCCATTTCCCTTCCCGGAACCCTTCCTGGACGCGAGCAGTATCATAGCCATCAGGGCCGGGAAGGCCACCGATGACAGAAGGCCCATCCTGAGCCCCGCGCCGCGGGGGTCGGGGCCGCCCGCAAGGCTCGGGGGCATGGGGCGGCCCCCGCCGACGGAGAGGTCCGAAACCAACCCGGTCAGCCATGGGCCCAATGAGCAGCCGACGTCCCCGAAAACGGCCAGCATCGCGAACATGGCCGTACCGCCCATGGGGAACCTGGCCGAAGCCAGGCTCAGCGTCCCCGGCCATAGGAGGCTCACCGCCAGGCCGCATAACACGAGCCCCAGCAAGGCGACGGCCGGGCTGCGGGACAGGGAGGCCATGCAGTACGTCAGGACGCACAGCAGTGAACTTCCCAGGAGGATCGGGGGAAGCCTCAGATTCCTGCCTTTTATGCCGAATAAGGTCCTGCCCACCCCCATGGCGGCCGCGAACAAGGCCGGGCCCAGCAAGTCGCCCAAGACCTTCGATATGCCGAGGCCGGCCTCCGCGAACAGCGACGCCCACTGCGACATGGCCTGCTCGGCCGCGCCGGAGCAGACCATGACCGCCAGGACCGATATGAAGGCGGGCGATCGGAGCAGCCTCGAGAGGGGCGTACGGCCTCCCTCCGCCACGGGCCCCGGGAGAGGGACGCGCGCGAACCTATATGCGTTGTAGGCGGGGATGAGGGCCCACAACATGGGTATCGCCCACCAGTGGCGCAGGCCCAGCAGATGCAGAAGGGCCGTGGTGGCGGCGGCGACGGAGACCTGGCCCCAGCTGTAGAAGGAGTGGAGCAGGCTCATCGACGAAGCCTTGGCTTCGCCGGGCAGCGCGTCGACGATGGGGCTCACCAGGACCTCTATCATGCCCCCGCCGACGGCGAAGGCGGCCACCGAAATGACGATCCCGACGAAAGGCGGGTCGATCAGCCCAGGCAGTATGCCGAGCGAGGCGAGCCCCGCCGCGGCGAACGCGTGGGCGGTGACCGCCAGGGCCCTGTAGCCGACCCTGTCGGCGACGGCCACGCATATGAGGTCGACCAGGATCTGCACGGCGAAGTTTATCAGGGACAGGCTCCCGAGCATGGTGAACGTCAGGCCGTAGTCGTCCATGAACACTATGTAGAATAGGGGCGCCAGGTTCACGACGGCCGCCTGGGTCACGTAGCCTAGGTAGCATGAGCGCAGCGTCCCGGCATAGTCGGGGCGGTCAGGCCCGGTCCCGTCGGCCGGCGCCATCAGGCTTCGGCCGTGCCCGTCGGGACGCTGTCCCCGTTCGGCCTCGCGATGACCGCCTCTATGACGGCCATGGCCTCCAGTATCGAGTCGTTCGACGGCTCGGCGGGGCGCCCTTCGGTGATGGCGTCCACGAACTCCCTCATCTCGCCCGCGAACCCCTGGAAGAAGTGCCTGGTTTGGCCCATGTTGGGCAGGGCGTAGTCGGGCCGCCATACGCGGATGCCGTCGAAGCCGGCGGTGGGGCTTATGTCCTGCATGGTGGGGGCGATGACGTCGATGAACGTGTAGTCGCTCTGCTCCGTGTGCAGCTCCATGTGCTGCACGTTGTCGACGATGACCAGGGCGTTCCTGCCTTCCATGACGCCGGAAAGTTCGACCCTCTCGTGTATGCGCGGGTGCGAGGAGTCCAGCATCAGCATCGTGGCCAAACCGCTTGCGTGGCGCATGGAGAGCTGGACGGAGACGCGCCCGTTCGGCTTGCCGTAGGCCGAGTGGATCGTGGCCACCTTGCCGAACAAGCATATGGCCAGGTCGATGATGTGGATGCTCATCCCGTACATCATCCTGATGTCGTCCGCCGGCCAGTGCGAGTACTTGAAATAGCCGGACGAGAGGCTGAGGCCGCCCGTCCCGACCATCTCCCTGACCTTCTTATACGCCGAGCCGAACCGCTTCATGAAGCCGCACATGACGAAGGTCCCGCCCGCCTTCGCGGCCCCGACCATCTCCGCGGCCTCGGCCAGGGACGGCGCGGGCGGCTTCTCCACGAACACGGGTATGCCGCGTCTCAGGGCCTCCATCCCATACCGGTGGTGCATCGCGGGCGGGCCCACTATCATGAGCCCGTCGACGCGCTCCTCGTCCAGCATCCTGCCGGCGTCGGCGTAGGCCTTAGTGGAGGCGTCGCCGTACAGGGACGCGTTGCGCCGGGCCAGCGACTCGTTTAGGTCGCAAACGCACGAAAGCCTGCAGTTGGCGTACGCCAGCATGGGGTACAGGTTGTTCGTCGAGTGGGTGCCGCAGCCTATGAATCCT
>WRCU01000167.1 GCA_009783805.1 Oscillospiraceae bacterium | reverse complement strand
TGGCCGCCGCGATGGGCATCGAAGGCATGCGGGGCGCCGCGGTCCTCGCGTTGGGCTCGGACGGGACGGACGGGCCCACGGACGCCGCCGGAGGCATCGTGGACGGCGGCACAGCCGCCAGGATAAAGGCGGCGGGGAGGGACCCATTGGACTGCCTGGCCGACAACGACTCCTACGGGGCGCTCAGGTCCGCGGGCGCCTTGCTCGTGACCGGGCCGACCGGGACCAACGTCAACGACGTGGCGGTGGTGCTGGTCAGATGAGCCTCACCCATAGCGCCTTGCGTCGACGCCGACGGACTCGGCCGCCAGCGCTATGGTCTCCCAAGTCCCATCCGCTATGGGGATGCCTTTTTCCATCCTGTCCGCCCTGACCGAGAAGTCCGGCTCCCCGGGCATCGATACCTTGCCGTGGCCTTCCCTCGGCCTGGACGAGAGGACGTATTCCTTGAGCGCGTCCACGTGCCCGACGAACGTGCCGGAGGCGTTGAATACGGCCGGGCTGATGGCGAGGATGAAGAACCCGTTCATATAGGAATCGCCTTCGTACTCCTCCTTAGGCCCGACCCCGGACAGCGCCGAACCCAGTATCTCGACCATCATCGACAGGCCGTACCCTTTGTAGCCGAAGGGACCGCCTAGGGGCAGGATCCTTCCCATGGGGGGGCCGTAGAAGGCCGAAGGGTCGTCCGTCTCATTGCCGTCCGCGTCTATCGCGCACATGGGGGGTATCTTCCGCCCCTGCTGCTGCATCAGCCTTATCTTCCCCTCGGCTATCGTGCTGGTGGACATGTCGAGGACGATCGGGTCGGATGAGGTCGGCGCGGCATATGAGATCGGGTTGGTGGACAGCCGGCCGTCGAGGCCCCCGAAAGGGGTGACCAGATGGCCGTGCCTGCCGCCGTTGGCGCAGGCGAAGGCGAAGAGGCCGCTTTCCGCCATGACGCACGTGTAGGCGCCCAGCCTGCCCACGTGGTTGCAATGGCGGCTGGAGACCACCGCTATGTTGGCCGACTCGGCCTTCCTGATGGCGGTCATGACCATGTGCTCTGCGCAGACCATCCCGAAGTTATGGTTGCCGTCCACGATGGCCGAGTTCGGCGTTTGGAAGATCACCTCCACGGGGGCCCCGGGGACGATGGCGCCGGACTTGACCTCGCCCAGGTATTGCGGGATACGTATCATCCCATGCGAGTCCACGCCCATCAGGTTGGACTCGACGAGCCCGTCCGACACGATCTCCGCCTCGGAAGGGCTGGCCCCGGCCCCTAGGAAGATGCTGATGCACATTTCCCTCGCGTCGTCGTACTTGATGAGCATATCCTTGTCCCCCCATGGGTGAGCGGTCGGTCGGTCGGGCCCATTTGACAAACGTCAGTTCGGTTTGGTAGATTAACGGCCATCGGCCGACGAAAGGAATTCAAGCCGACATGGTATCTATATACCAAATCACATCAATGAAAGGAAGTGCGCAGCAATGGCGGAGCCGAAAAAGGTGAGGGTATGCAAGAAGTGCTCGGGGTTCGACGTGACCGAGCTGAAGGGGAAGGTGAAGGCGAAGGACCATACGACCGGGTGCATAGGCCTATGCAAGCAGCATGAGGGAAAGGTCTTCGGGTACCTCAACGGTGAGCTCGTGGTTTGCGATACCAAGGAGGAGTTCTTCAAGAAGATAGAGGCCTTATCTTAATTTAATTCATAGTTGCCTTGGTCGATGGGGGGGCCCCGCCGTTACGCCGACGGCGGGGTCTTCCCATGCGTGGCCCAGCCTCGCCGGGAGGCCGGCATTGGTCCGCCCCATCCTTGATTGACGCGGGGCCGTCTGCTATAATCCTTGCTACGCATAAATACGCATCCCCAGGACCCGGGGGCGGATCGCCGAAAAGGCCGTCACAAGGCCGATTTGCGGCGCGGCCTCGGGGATGATACGGGGAGAGGTAAAATCAAAGGGGGTAACAAGGTTGTCGGTAATCACGATGAAGCAGCTGCTGGAGGCCGGGGTACACTTCGGCCACCAGACGCACAAGTGGAACCCCAAGATGGCGGAGTACATATTCATGGAGCGCGAGGGCATCTACATCATCGACCTCCAGAAGACCGTCAAGAAGATCGAGGCGGCGTACTACTTCGTCAGGGAGACCATAATGGAGGGAAGGAGCCTCTTGTTCGTCGGCACCAAGAAGCAGGCGCAGGAGGCGATCAAGGAGGAGGCCGACCGGTGCGGCCAGTTCTACGTCAACGCCAGGTGGCTGGGCGGCATGCTCACGAACTACAAGACGGTGCGCAAACGCGTGGACAGGCTCCATGAGCTGAACGGCATGGAGGCCGACGGCATGTTCGACGTCCTTCCCAAGAAGGAGGTCATAAAGCTCCGCAACGAGGTGAGGGACCTGGAGAGGAACCTGGGCGGCATCAAGGAGATGAGGAAGCTGCCGGGCGCCCTGTTCATAGTGGACCCGCGGAAGGAACGGAATGCGATCCTCGAGGCCAGGAAGCTGGGCATACCCATAGTGGCCATCGTGGACACGAATTGCAACCCGGAGGAGGCGGACTACGTCATCCCCGGCAACGATGACGCCATACGCGCCGTGAGGCTGATAACCTCCAAGATGGCCGACGCGGTGCTGGAAGGGCGGCAGGGTGAGCAGATGGAGGAGGCCGAGGGCTACGACAAGGACTCCGAGGCGGACGGTGGGGAAGCCGCGGGCTGACGGCTGACGTATAAAAAATAAAGCGATTGGTTCCAGGCGATTCGGTGGTTCCATATATGGAGGGGCTGTAGATGGCGGAAGTCACGACGGAGATGGTGAAAAAGCTGCGCACGGCGACCGGGGCGGGCATGGTCGACTGCAAGAAGGCGCTGATCGAGAGCGGGGGCGACGAGGGGAAGGCGGTGACCTACCTTAGGGAGAAGGGGCTCGCGAGCGCACAGAAGAAGTCCGGCAGGATCGCCAGCGAAGGGGCCGTTGAGGCATACATACACGGCAACGGGCGCATAGGCGTCCTAGTCGAGGTCAACATAGAGACGGACTTCGCGGCGAAGAGCGACGAATTCAAGAAGTTCGCCAGGGACGTCGCGATACAGATAGCCGCGACGAACCCCACGTACGTATCCAGGGAGGAGGTCCCCGCGGACGTGGCGGAGAACGAGAGGTCCATATTGCGGAACGTGGCCGTCGCCTCGGGCAAGCCCGAGAAGGTGGTCGAAAAGATAGTCGACGGCGGCATGGAGAAGTTCTACAAGACCGTATGCCTCCTGGACCATGAGTATTTCCGCGAGGAGGGGAAGACCGTGGCCCAGCTGCTTTCCGAGAAGGTGGCGGCGATAGGCGAGAACATCAGCATACGGAGGTTCGTGAGGTTCGAGAAAGGCCAGGGGTTGGAGAAGAAGGAAGAGAACTTCGCCGATGAGGTGATGAAGCAGATAAAGTGACCGGCGGGAAGGGACATTATGGGATGTCCCTTTTTTTCGCGGGTTTCGCGGGGGGTATATGCCGGCTCGGTACAGGCGCGTCGTGATCAAGGTCAGCGGTGAGTCGCTGGCCGCGGACAGCAGGTTTGGGATCGACGCCGGGCTCGCCGGCAGGATCTGCGACAACCTGGCCGCTATATGCCGGATGGGCATAGAGGTGGCCTTGGTGGTCGGTGGCGGCAACTTCTGGAGGGGCCGCGGCGAGGGCGATATCGGCAGGGTGACCTCGGACAACATAGGCATGCTGGCGACGGCGATGAACGGCCTCTACCTGCGCGACATGATGGAGTCGAGGGGCATAAAGGCCAGGCTGCAGTCGGCCGTGGCGATGGAGCCAATGGCCGGGCTCCACGACGCGAGGAAGGTCGTGGGGTGGCTGGGTTCGGGCGAGATCGTCATATTCGTCTGCGGGCTCAACCTGCCTTACCTCTCCACCGACACCACGGCGGCCCAGCGGGCCGTCGAGATAGGCGCCGACGTGATACTCATGGGGAAGAGCGTGGACGCCGTCTACGACGTGGACCCCAACATGCACACGAACGCGGTCAAGTACGACAGGATAACGTACGGGGAGATAATGGCGAAGAAGATCGGGATCATCGACATGGCGAGCGCCGCCATATGCAACGAGAACGGCATCGAGATGATACTCTACGACGCCGGCGAGCCGCGGAACATGATCGACGCGGTCCTGGGCGAGGTTTCGGGCACCGTCATATCGCCGGGCTGAACCGCCGCAGGTTCCAAGCCCCGGCGGAACGACGGGCCTGACCGCCCGAAAAATACCGATAGGAGAGGATGGTGGGGCGCATGGCTGTCAAGGACGAGTACAGGCAGCTGGACGAAAGGATGAGGAAGGCAGTCGAGGCGCTGAGGCACAACCTGTCCCTGATCAGGGCGGGCCGGGCCAACACGGCGGTGCTGGAGAAGGTCGCGGTGGAGTATTACGGCACGCTCACGCCCATCAGCCAGCTGTGCAACGTCACGGTCCCTGAGGCCAGGACCATAGTCATTCAGCCTTGGGAGGCCAAGATAATCAAGGACGTCGAGAAGGCCATCCAGAAGTCCGACATAGGCATAAACCCGATCAGCGACGGAAAGGTCATCCGGCTCAGCTTCCCGCCCCTTACGGAGGAGCGCAGGAAGGAGCTGACCAAGAACGTGAGGAAGGAAGGCGAGGACGCCAAGGTGGCCGTCCGCGCCATCCGCAGGGACGCGATCGAGGGCTATAAGGCGGACAAGAAGTCTTCCAAGATAACCGAGGACGACCTTAAGGAGACGGAGAAGGAGCTCCAGGTGCTGACGGACAAGTACGTGGCGGAGGTCGACAAGGTGACCTCCCTCAAGGAGAAGGAATTGATGGAGGTCTAAGGTTAGGACAAAAATGCGGCGCGCCTTAAACAGGGGACGGCCTTAGGAAGGGC
>WRCU01000166.1 GCA_009783805.1 Oscillospiraceae bacterium | reverse complement strand
GCTGCCCAGCGACGCGATGTACGTGGTGTTGGAGGCGTAGGGCGAGGAAAAAAACGGAGGATCATACATGACCATACCCAGGCCCGAATACCCGCGCCCGCAGCTGGTCAGGGCGCAGTGGATGAACCTGAACGGCGAGTGGGGCTTCGAGGTGGACCACGGGAACTCCGGCAGGGAGAGGGGCTTGCCCTCATGCGAGTCCCTGTCCGAGAGGATAACGGTCCCATTCGCGCCCGAAAGCAGGCTTTCCGGCCTGGGCCGAACGGACTTCATGAGGTCCGTATGGTACCGCCGGGAGTTCGCCGTGCCGGCCGATTGGGCCGGCGGGCGGGTGATCCTGCACTTCGGGGCCGTGGACTACATGGCCGAGGTATGGGTGAACGGCGTCTCGGTCGGCACCCACAAGGGCGGCTACACGCCCTTCTCGTTCGACGTGACCGAACGGCTGGACCGATCCGGGCGGAACGCGGTGACGGTGAACGCGTACGACGACGTCCTGGACCCCATGCAGCCTACCGGCAAGCAGTCGCCCAAATACGGCAACTACGGCTGCATGTACACGCGCTCGACCGGCATATGGCAGACCGTATGGCTGGAGCGCGTGCCGGAGGCGTATATAAAAGGGCTGAAACTCACCCCGGACCTGGACAACGGCAGGCTGTACGTGCACGCGGACCTGGGCGGGCCCGCCGGGGGGATGGAGCTCCGGGCGGCGGCGAGCCTCGGCGGGGAGCGCAAGGCCACGGCGACCGCCAAGGCGTCCGGAAGGTCGGCCACGGCGGTGGTCGAGCTTCCGGGGCCCGAGGCCTGGGGGCCGGGGAAACCGGTATTGTACGACCTTAGGCTGACCTTGGGCGAGGACGCCGTGGACTCCTACTTCGGGATGAGGAAGGTGGACATAAACGGGTATGCGATCAGGATAAACGGGGAGCCCGTGTTCCAGCGCCTCGTCCTGGACCAGGGCTACTACCCCGACGGCATATATACGGCGGGCACCGACGATGAGCTGCGGCGTGACATAGAGCTGTCGATGGCTGCCGGCTTCAACGGGGCGCGCCTGCACATGAAGGTCTTCGAGCCCAGGCTGCTCTACTGGGCGGACAGGCTCGGCTACCTCGTATGGGGCGAGTACCCGAACTGGGGCCTCAACGAGGCCGACGAGAGGGCCCTCCTGCACATGCTGCCCGAATGGATGGAGGCGGTAGCCAGGGACTACGACCACCCGTCAGTGGTCGGATGGTGCCCCTTCAACGAGACGGGCACGGGCCGCGTCGCGGCCACCTTCAAGACGATCTATGACGTCACGCGCGCCATCGACCCCACGAGGCCCATCATCGACACGTCGGGCTACGTCCACGCCGTCACGGACATATACGACGTGCACGACTACGAGCAGGACGTGGGGGTCTTCGCCGAGAGGTACGCGAAAGTCGCCGACGGTACCTGCATATACCAGAACCAGCCCAGGCACGAGCGGTACGAGGGCCAGCCCTACTTCGTCTCAGAATTCGGCGGCCCGTGGTGGGACCACGACGGCGACGGCGAGGGCTGGGGCTACGGCAAGGCGCCGAAGGACAAGGAGGAGTTCTACGCCCGCTACCAGGGGTGGGTGGACGCGCTGCTCGGCAACCCGAGGATGTGCGCCTTCTGCTACACGCAGCTGACGGACGTCATGCAGGAGAAGAACGGGATGTACACCTTCGACCGCAGGACGAAGTTCGACATGGCCCGCGTCAGGGCCATCAACGGCAGGAAGGCCGCCGTGGAGGCCTGACGACGGAGACGAAAAACAAGAAGCGTTCGACGCCTACACTTTCTACGGCGGCATGCCACTGACCCTATCAAGCCCTGATGATTCAACGAAGATGAACTGCTTAACCTCGCTGTTTTCAATGGTATTATAGGAATTGCACCCATTCTTTGAACCGAGCGGAAATATGCAATAACGGAGAATCCTCTTGACATAGAATTTTATCGGTATATATTACTATCAGAATGTCTGAATTTCTGATACCGCGAGGTGATAATAAATGTTGATAGAATTAAGAGCGCGTTCACAAATAACGCTTCCGAACGAGATAATAAAAAGCCTTGGTATCAACGAAGGTGACAAGTTTGAAGTCATGGAACACGAAGGTGGGGTTTTTCTTTGCCCGGTTGTCGTGTATCCAAAAAGTAAACTCGAAAAAATCGCAAAGATCATCAAAGACCACGAACAAACACCTTCAACCGTTTACGATAGCGTCGGGGGTATGTTTAAGGACATGGGAATAGGCATAGAGGACGACGATGTTTAAGTTCGAACCGACAAAGGCGTTTGAAAAAAGCTTAAAAAAGCTATCCGGGATTGAACAACGAGCTTTAGCTGGAAAATTGACGGTATTAGCTCAAAACCCATTTCATCCTTCGCTTCGGACAAAAAAAGTTCAACGCCTTACGGATGTTTATGAGAGCAGCATCAACATGGACATCAGAGTTTTGTGGATGCACAAAGAAAATAGGATTATTTTGCTCGTAAACGTGGGTCATCACGATATTATATAATCATCTGTTGGGTAGTCCAACTGCCCCCTTAAATTCGGATGGTGCCCCTTCAACGAGACGGGCATAGCCCGCGTCAGGGCCATCAACGGCAGGAAGGCCGCCGTGGAGGCCTGACGGCCGACTTCAATCCATGTTCAATATATGGTATTTGCCGCGCATGAATTTATCCTTGACGGCGAAGCTTATCCTGTCCTTAAAGAGCGGCCCGTCGTACACGAACGTATGGTACTCCCCGTTCTCCCCGCATACGTCGGCCCCGACCGACGCCTTAGCCGCGGGCCTTCCCGACCGCCCAGTAGACGGCGTTCAGGAGAATTTCCTGCACCTCCTTCTGGCGGTAGACGGGGTACGTCTCGTGTCCGGGCTGGAAGTAAAACACCTTCCCGCGTCCCCTATGGTAGGCCGCGCCCGCTCGGAACGACCCGCATCCCTCGAACGCCGCGTTGAAGACGAGCTCGTCGGGCTGCGGTATGTCGAAGTATTCGTTGTAGGTCTCCTCAGCCTCTATCTCCACGGGGTTCGGTATGCCCCTGGCTATGGGGTGCCCCGGCAGCAGCGTCCAGAGCTTCTCCGCTCCGTAGCCGGGCTTGGTGATCGCGAGCGCGCAGGAGGTCCCCATCAGCCGCTTGAATATCTTGGAGAAGTGCGACGAGTGCAGGGCGATCAGTCCCATGCCGTTCGTCACCACGCGGCCGTACAGCCTCTCGACGACGGCGTCCGGGACCTGCCCGTGCGCCACGTGACCCCACCAAAGGACCACGTCCGTCTCGGCCAGCTTCTCGTCCGTGACGCCGCAGTCGGGGTCGTCCAAGGTCGCGGTGGTCACCGAAAGGCCCCCGTCCGCGGACAGGAAGCCCGCCAAGGTGTTGTGCATCCCCTCCGGGTACGCGGCGATCACGTTCTCCTGCGTCTTGTTCTGCACGTTCTCGCACCAGACCAGCACCTTCGTCATGGGGCACCTCCGTTTGATGTTATTTATTCACGGCCAGTATATCCCGACGGCTCGGCCGCGTTCAACGGTCAGCCCCCAAACCCGGCGCCCGGCCTTAGGCGCGGATCGCGGCGGCGTTTGCGCCTCACGGCCCCCGGTGCTATAATTCAAAGGTTATGCATGGCCAATAAAGGGGGAACCGGTTCTTCGGATGATGGGACTAGAGCGGGAGATGGCCGGCAGGTTCCGCACGCGGGGCGACGTGTTGTCCGTCGAAGCGTACGGCAACGGCCACATACATAAGACGTACCTGCTGACTACGACGACCGGCAGGTACATACTGCAGAAGATCAACGACGCGGTCTTCGGCGACGTGGACGGCCTGATGTCCAACATATCGAAGGTGACCGGGTACCTGCGCGGCAAGGTGGCCGAGGATGGCGGCGACCCCGCCAGGGAGACCCTGAGCGTCGTACCCACCGATGGGGGCGCGCTCTACGCCAAGGACGGCTCCGGCGGCCATTGGCGCATGTACGACTACATCCCCGACTCGCACAGCAAGGACGCGGCCGAGGGCGCCGAGACCCTAAGGAAGACCGGCAAGGCGTTCGGGAGGTTCATGCGCTCGCTCGACGGCTTCCCGGCCCATGAGCTCAATGAGACCATCAGGCACTTCCACGATACGCGGAGGCGCTACGAGGCGCTGCTGGCGGCGGTGGAGGACGACAGGGCGGGCAGGGCGGCCGCGTCGCGGCCGGAGATCGAGTTCTTCACGGACAGGGCCGACGAGTACGGCACCCTGGTACGGCTGTTGGGCGAGGGCAGGCTGCCCTTGCGCGTCACCCACAACGACACTAAGCTGAACAACATCCTCTTCGACGACCGGACGGGCGAGTCCATATGCGTGATAGACCTGGACACGGTCATGCCGGGCCTCAGCCTGTACGACTACGGGGACGCCATCCGGTTCGCCGCGAGCACGGCCGCCGAGGACGAAAGGGACTTGTCCCTCGTCACCCTCAGCCTGCCCTACTTCGGGGCTTACACGGAAGGGTTCCTGAGCGAAACCGGGTCCGTGATCACCGACGAGGAGCGCAGGCTGCTGCCCACCGGCGCGAAGGTCATCACCATGGAGTGCGGCATGAGGTTCCTCACCGACCACCTGAACGGCGACGTCTACTTCAGCATAAAGAGGGAAGGCCACAACCTGGACCGCGCCAGGACTCAGGCAAGGCTCGCCGCCGACATGGAGCGAAAGTGGGGGGATATGCACGCCATGGCTTGCGGATAGGCCCGGCCGGGAAGGCGGGCACATGAAAGGCGGGGACATGAAAGGGATCGGTTTGAATAAAATGACGTATAAATTAGGTAAGCCGTCAATCCTGCTCATCGCGATGCTCCTGACCTTGTCGGCGATCGCCGGGTGCGGC
>WRCU01000165.1 GCA_009783805.1 Oscillospiraceae bacterium | reverse complement strand
CCTTCTTCGTCCCCGTCCGCCCCATCGCCTTATATGTTAACATACGGGCATGTACGTGGATTCGATGAGGCTGACGTTCAGCCTACCCTACGCCGACTCCCTCAAGGACAAGAGGCGCGTCAGGAAAAGCCTGACCGACAAGGTCGCCAGGGCCTACAACGTGTCGGTGGCCGAGGTCGGGACCCAGGACGACCGTGGCACCCTGACCTTGGGGGTGGCCGCCGTCTCCGGCGACGCGTCCTACCTTAAGGGCCTGATGGAAGGGTGCCTCCGCTTCATGGAGGCCGAGGCCGAAGCGGAGGCCGAGCTTATCCGGGTCGAGAGGTGACCTCCTTGGAATATCGCCTGATCCGATCGAGGCGCAAGACGCTGACCATCAGCATAGAGGATGGCGGGGTCACGGTACGCGCCCCCAACAGGCTTTCCCGGCGCACGGTCGACGTCATCCTCAAGGAGAAGGGCCCATGGGTCGAGCGCTGCCTTGCGATCTCGAGGGAGAGGAAGGCCGCCCGGGACGCCTTTTCGCTGACGTACGGCGACTCGGTCAGCGTCCTGGGCAGGGACGTCCCCATCGTGCCCTCCGACGGATGGGCCGCCAGGTATGACGGGGACAGGATAAGCCTCCCCCCCGGCCTTACCCCGCGCCAGATCATCGCCGAATGCGTGGGCATATATAAGGAGGTGGCGAAGGCCGCGTTCACCGAGAAGGCCGCGCTGTACGCGCGGACCTTGGGCGTGGCGCCCGCGGCGCTCAAGGTCAGCGACGCCTCCAAGCGCTGGGGGAGCTGCTCCTCCAAAGGCGTCGTCTCCTTTTCCTGGATGCTGGCCATGGCCGACGAGGACCTCGCGGACTACGTGATCGTCCATGAGCTGGCTCACCTGAAGGAGATGAACCATTCCGCCAGGTTCTGGGCGGAGGTGGACAAGGTCGTGGAAGACAGGAAAAGGAAGTCCGCTTGCCTTACGGCGCTGCAAGCCAGGATGGAGTCCGAGAGTTGGGAGGCGTGAGCCCCGGCCGGCTGCCATGGGCGGGGCCTAGGCCCTAGTCGCTGAAGTCCTTCAAGGCATCCTGGGTGCCCTTGTATACGTCTATGATCTCCGAGTGCGCCTTGCGTATGGCCTCCGCTATCTCATCTATCTTCCCGCCTATGACGGCGACCGAGTCCACCGCCTTCCTGGAGATCACGTCCGTCTGCGAGACGGTCTCGCCGGACTTTTCTGCCAGGGTCCTCACCTCCTGCGCCACCACGGTGAACGCCCTGCCGTGCTCCCCGGCCCTGGCGGCCTCTATGGAAGCGTTGATGGCGAGGATGTTCGTCGTCCTGTTTATCGACTTTATTTCACTGGACATCCTGCCGTACTGCTTTATGGCCTCGTCCACGTTTTTGATCATGCTCACTATCTCGTCGGAGAAGTCCTTCACCTTCGATATGTCGGACAGGATCATGTCCATGTTCTCCAGGTTCCTCCTCGACAGGTCGGTGATCATTCCATGCTCCGTGTGGATCACCTTCTTCTCCTCCTGGATGCAGTTGCTGGGGACGTCGAGGCCCAAGGCGACCTTGCGCGCCATCTCGTAGCATGAGTCCACCCCGCAGGCCATGCAGTCGAACTTCCTCTCCTCCTCAGTCGTCTTGCCCAGCTCATCGAAGGCCCGGCCTATCTGCTCCTCCGTCACGGCGTACTGAGGCGTGGGCCTAGGCGAGTACCTCCTGATGAAGTCATCGAGCCTCAGCGTCTCGTCGAAGCGCACGTATGCCCTCTCATGCTCGGACCGTTCGGCCTCGCCGACCACGCCTTTGCGGTTGCCGTCCATGATGGCGGCCACCTCGAACCTGTCGCGCTCATGTAGGCAGCCCGTCCCGATGTTGCAGCCTTCCGCGCAGTTCAGCACGTCGAAGATCGCCGGAAGGTCACGGCCCTGCTTCGCGGCGAACCGCCTGAGCGCGCCGTAGACCACGTCCGTGCCCTCCGCCTGGTCAACGCGGATCGCCTTCCCCAGGTGGTACTCGACGTTCTCCTTCAGCCCGCCCGGCATCGAGAAGAGCCTGCCCAGCGCGGCCTCTTCATGGTCGAAGGCGAACGGGCCCGACGGGAGCCTGACCCCGCTGCCGCGCACGTGCTCATACAGCTTCCGCAAGGTGACGTTGTATGTGACTTGGCCCGTCTCCTCAAACTCATGCGCCTTCGCGATGCAGGGCGACAGGGCGGCGAGCTTCTCGCCGACCTTCATGTACTTCTTCATATATATCGCAGTGCAGAGCATGGGGCTGTGTATAGGTGAAAGGCTCTTGATGAGCCCATGCTCGTGCGTGAGCGCGAAGTTCACAATGGCCGGGCACGGCTGCGTCACCATCGGCTTCGGCCCGTGCCTTTGGATGTACCTTATGTGCGCCCAAGTGCATATGTCGGCGCCCAGCGAGACGTCGTAGACCTTCCTCAGACCCAGGCCCTTGAGCCATGTGAGCAGGCCGCCGCCGTCCTCCCCGTTGACCCGGAACGCGGGCGCGGCGAACATCGATATGGGGACCCCGCCCTTAAGGTCGCTGAGGAACCTCTCGGTGTCGTCCTCATAGTCCCTCACGCCGTGCCTGCATGCGGTGATGCAGGCGCCGCAGGCGATGCACCGCCTATGGTCGATCTTGACCTTTATCTGCCTGTCCTTCTCATACGTCACGCTCGCCCCATCCATGGGGCACACGCGGACGCACCTGTTGCAGCCGACGCACAGGGACTCGTCGTTCAGAATCAACTTCCGCATCCTATGCCCCCACAGCCACTCGCCGCGCCTTTCGCGGCGGGATCGAACGCATAGGATCGTACCACACCCCCCCCGACGCCGCAACGAAGGCGGGGCGTCCGCGCCCCGACCGCGGCGCGGTTGGGGACGTCGCGGTCAGTCCCTTACGTATACGCGTATCTCAGGTATCAGCCCGTTCATCTGGTCGTTGATCGTCACCGTGTAGGCCTCCCCCCTGAACCGCACCTCCTTTGAAAGCTCCCAGCCGTCGCCGTAGCGGTAGTCGGGCTCCCTGAACCCGCCGGCCTTCAGCGTCGCCTCATACGCCGACAGGTCGGCGCCCAGGAGCTTTATGTACGCGTAGTAGTACCCGTACCCACCGATGCTTTCATAGAACTCCCCCATATCCACCTTCAGGAGCATGGAGTCGAACTTGGGCGCGGGCACGCCCGCCTCGGCCCAGTCGGCGGGCCATGCGCCGTCCTCGTACGGTTCGAAGTGGATCCTATAGTATAGGGTCTCGTCGTCGTCCAGCCTCTCTATCCGCACCTCCATCATAACCCCGCCGATCCTCTTGTATCCGACCAGCCTGTCCGAGTCGCCCCAGTAGTCCGTCTCACGCACGTATCCGAGGCCCTCCAGCTTGGCCTCATAGGCGGCGGCGTCCGCCCCGATGAACCTCAGGTATTGGTACGCGTACCCGTAGCCTTCGATGTACTCCCACCATTCGTCCAAGTCGACTTCGCCCACCATCGCCCAGTACGAGTCGGGCGCGGGGAGGCCCCCCTCGCGCCATATGGCGGGCCAAACACCGTCGCCCTTATCCTCGAAGGCGTAGCGCAGCTCCGTCACCTCGTCGTTCTCCCTCTCCTCCACCGCGACGCGGAAGAGCCTCCCGTCTATCCTGAGGTAATTATATAAAGTCAGCGCGTCGCCCCACGGATCGTTTACTTCCCTGAACCCGGCGCCCCTGAGCTTCTCCATGTACCTGGCCACCTTCGCGGCATCCAGGCCCAGGAACTTTATGTATTCCGTGGAGTAGCGGTACTCCTCGGCGGAGCGCCTCCACTCGCCGTAGTCTATGGCGCCCAGTATGTCGTTGAAGCCGTCCGGCTCAGGCAGGCCGCCTTCGCGCCATGCGGGGGGCCATACCCCATCCTCGAACCGCTCGAAGGAGTAGCGGAGCTCGGCGATGTCCTCGTTGTCCATTCGGGTGACCTCTACGCGCATCATCATCCCGTCGATCCTGACGTGGTGGTACATCCGGACCGCGTCGTCCCATGGGTTGTCCACCTTCCGGAACCCCACGGATGCGAGCTTCGCGTAGTAGGCTTCCACCGCTTGGTCGCTCAGCCCTAGGAACTTCACGTACTTCGTCGCATAGGCGTATTCGCCGAACCCGTCGCGCCATTCGGCGTAGTCTATGGCCCCGGCTATGGCCCCATGCCCCTCCGGCTCCGGCAGGCCGCCCGCCGCCCATTGGCTGGGCCATACGCCCTCGCCCACGTACTCGATGTGGTAGTAGAAGGTGGTGAGGTCGCCCATGCGCTTGTTAAGCGTGACCCTGGCCAGGTACAGCTCACCGTCCACCCAAATGTACTTCATCGCATCCCAGTCGTCGTATGAGTATTGCGGCTTCCTATACCCGATCCCCGCCAAGGCGGACCCATACGCCTCCGCCTCGCCGGAGCCGACCTTGTCGAACGTGACGTACTCCCGAAAGCTTCCGCCGTCGTCGGCCTCGGGGGCCAGCCTCCCCACTATGACCGCGTCCTTGGGCTGCGGAAGGCCCGCATCCGCCCAAGAGGACGGCCAGACGCCCACCGGGTGCCTGACCGACTCGATCACGACCGTGTCAGCCTCGGTCCCGCTGCCGCGCCCATTCTTCACGCTCAGCTCGAACATCCCCTTGCGCGCCTCATAGCTGAGGTATGAGTCCTCCGGCCCCAACGCATAGTCCTCGACCCACCATCCTCCCGACATGAGGGACCCGCCGTAGGCGTTCACTTCCTGCAGGGCCTTGGCCTTGTCGACGACCACCGTCACCTTCTTGAACTCCGGCCTGACGTCCTTCTCGTAGCCGCTGTAGCTGAGGCTGGCCTCGCGGTACCTGCCGACCGTCCCGAACCTGGGCATGTCCGGGGAGAGGGCCTTCGCGGGCCAATCCACGTCCGGTAT
>WRCU01000164.1 GCA_009783805.1 Oscillospiraceae bacterium | reverse complement strand
TTCCCGCCGCTGCCGCTGAATAGGCTGCAAAACCTGATCATCCGCGTTACCGCTTTTCATGGTGGCCCCGCCGCCTAAGGCCCGGCCACCCTCATTTGTCGCCCTTGTCCCGCACCCGCTCTATGTCGGCCCCCAACGCGGCGAGCTTGGTTTCGATGCCCTCATACCCGCGGTCGATGGGCTCAACGCCCCTCACCCTGCTCACTCCCTTCGCCGCCAGGGCCCCGATGATGAGGGCAGCGCCCGCCCGAAGGTCATGCACGGCCACGTTCGCGGCCGCGAGCTTGGCCCCGCCCCTGATGACGGCCATGGACCCCTCGACGCTGATCCCGGCCTCCATCCTGTTCAGTTCCCTCACGTACTGGAACCTCTTCTCCCATATGCCCTCAGTTATGGTGCTCCGCCCCTCGGCGGCGGCCAGGAGCGCGCTCATCTGCGGGTGCAGGTCGGTCGGGAAGCCCGGGTACGGCGACGTCTTGATGTGTATCGCCTGCAGGGCCCTTCCCGGGGCCACCCTTATGCTGTCGTCCCCCGCCTCCACCTCGACGCCGGCCTCCATGAGCTTTGCGCTCAGCGACTCCATGTGCTTGGGAATCACCTCCCTCACCACGACCTCGCCGTGCGTGGCGGCCGCGGCCGTCATGAAGGTGCCCGCCTCCACCTGGTCGGGTATGATCGAGTACGTGACCCCGTCATGCAGGCGGCTCACCCCGCGGACCTTGATGAGGTCCGTCCCCGCCCCCTTTATGTCCGCCCCCATGGCCGACAGGAAGTTCGCCGTGTCGACCACGTGCGGCTCCTTGGCCGGGTTCTCTATGGTCGTGGTGCCCTCGGCGAACACGGCGGCTATCATGATATTTATGGTCGCCCCCACGCTCATTATGTCGAGGTACACGTTGGACCCGACCAGCCGCTCCGCCGCGGCGCTGATGAACCCGTCCCCCTGGGTGACCTTGGCCCCCAGCGTCCCCAGCCCCTTCACGTGCAGGTCCAGCGGCCTCGGCCCTATCTTGCAGCCTCCGGGCACGGGTATGGACGCCTTGCCGAACAACGCCGTAAGCGCCCCTAAAAAGTAATAGGAGGCCCGCATCTTCCCGGCCTCCGACCATCTGACGGCGTCCTCGCACAGCCCGGAGGAGTCGACGGACATCCTCCCCCCCCCGTCGAACCTGGCCTTGGCCCCCAGCGAGTTCACGATCCCCGCCGCTATCTCGACGTCCCTTATCCTCGGTATGTTCTCCAGGACGACCTTGCCGCCGCACATGAGCGCGGCCGGTATGATCGCCAAGGCGGCGTTCTTGGCGCCGCTGACCCTCACCTCACCCTTGAGCGGGGCGCCCCCCTTGATGACGAAGCCTGCCAAACCCTAAGTGACACCACCCATCATGCTTTCCTGAGCATATCGGCCAACCCGGAGTACCTGGTCGCCTCCCTCTGGTTTTCCACCATGAGGCTTACCGCGCCTTCCCGGCCGATGAGCACGACGAGCGCCTTGGCCCTCGTTATGGCGGTGTATAGGAGGTTGCGCGTGAGCAGGACGGGCGGGCCTTCGAAGACGGGCATGACCACGGCCTCGAACTCGCTGCCCTGGCTCTTGTGCACGGTCACGGCGTATGCCTGGTCCAGCTCCCCGGCCTCCTCGAAATCATACACGACTTCCCGCTCATCGTCAAAGACGACGGTCACGCTCCTGCCCGGGAGGTCCACCCCGGCGACTATCCCGATGTCGCCGTTGTAGACGCCCTCGCCGGTGGCACCGTCCCCCCTGCGCCTCCATCCGACGCCGTAGTTGTTCTTGGTCTGCATCACCTTGTCCCCTAGCCGGAACCTGACCTCGCCCCTGGAAAGCTCGGCCTTCGCCGGGTCCGGGGGGTTGAGCGCCCCCTGCAGCATGGCGTTCAGGTTCGCGACGCCCGTGGGCCCTTTCTTGGTGGGCGAGAGGACCTGTATCTGCCTGAAGGGGTCGTAGCCGTACCTCTCGGGGATCCTCCTGCGGCACAGGTCCACGATGGCTTCCACGGCGGACTCCTGGCTGAGCTTCTGCATGAAGAAGAAGTCCCTGTCCTTCACGCCCAGCAAGGGCAGCTCACCCCTGTTTATCCTGTGCGCGTTCGAGACTATGAGGCTCTCCTCGGACTGCCGGAATATCTCGGTCAGCCTGACGGAGTATATGGACCCGCTGCCGATCATGTCCCCGAGCACGTTGCCCGCCCCGACGGAGGGCAGCTGGTCGACGTCCCCTATGAACACCGTCTTCGTGCCCTTCGCGACCGCGGCCAGCAGGCTGCGCATGAGCTGTATGTCGACCATCGACATCTCATCGACGACTATCACGTCGGCCTCTATGGGGTTTTCGGCCCCCCTCCCGAACATGGCCCCGCCTTCGTCCCCCGCGAAGCCCATCTCGAGCATCCTGTGTATCGTCTTGGCCTCCCGCAGCGTCGCCTCCGTCATCCTCTTGGCGGCGCGCCCCGTCGGGGCGGACAGGCAGACCGTCAGCCCCCTTTTTTCGCACATCCTGAGGATCACGTTGATGATGGTGGTCTTGCCCGTGCCCGGCCCGCCCGTTATCACCACGGCCTCACGCCTCATGGCCTCGACGACCGCCACTTCCTGCATCCCCGCGAGGCTCAGGCCCATCGCCTCCCCTATCGCCCGGGCCTCGGCCGCCATGTCGGACCCATCGCCGCCGGCGCCGCCCCCCGCCATTTCGGCGAGGATCTGCGAGACCCTGAGCTCCGACTCAAAGAGGTGCCTCAGGTATATGCGCCTGCCCGCGCCGCCCCCCCCAGGCTCGCCGCCGCCCATGCCCGGGCCGTCCGCCGGGCCCCTCACCGCGACGGCCGCCCCGTCCATTATGAGGGCCGTGAGCCCGTCGTCCATCTCCCCCCCGTCCCCGGGGCCCAGGCCCAGAAGGTCGGCCGCGCAGCGCCTGAGGACGGCCTCCGGCAAATACGTGTGCCCGTTCAGCGACGCCTGCGACAGGGCATGCCTGACCCCGGCGCGCACCCTGTCCTTGGAGTCCGGGCTCACCCCCAGCCTCATGGCTATCTCGTCCGCCTTCCGGAAACCTATCCCGAAATCCCCCTCCGCCAGCCTGTACGGGTTCTCCCGTATGGCGTCGATGGCCCCCGCGCCGTACCTTTCGTAGGCCTTGACGGCGACGGAGGGCGTGATCGCGTTCCTCGAGCAGAACATCATTACGTTCCGGAGGGCCTTCTGCTCCATGAAGGCCTCGCCTATCGCCGCGGCCTTCTCCGCGGTGATGCCCTTCACCTGCGCCAGCGAGTCCGGCTCGTTCTCTATCACGGACATGGTCTTCGCCCCGAACCTGGAGACGATCTTCGCCGCCGTGGCCGGGCCCACCCCCTTGATGGCCCCCGACCCGAGGTATGAGAGCAGGTCCCCCTCGCTCTCGGGCAGGGCCTTCTCGTACGCGCGGACCTTGAACTGAGGGCCGTAGCTGGGGTGGCTGACCCATTCCCCCACCGCCTCGATCCTCTCGCCGGGCTGCAGGAAGGGCATGGTCCCCAAGGCGGTCACGCATTCGTCGTCCACCCGCAGGTCGGCGATCACATAGCCGTTCGACTCATTCCTGTATATTATCTCCTCCACCGTGCCATTCACGGTGGCCCCCGCCGTCCCGCCCTTGCCGTCACCGGCCCGCCCCGCCATGGCCCACCCCGCTGCCTTCCCGTCGTTCGTTGGTATATAATTCTACCTTAATATCGGTTGGGGGGTGTCGCCCGCGATGGGATCCAGGAGGGACGACTTCGCGAAGACGCTGTCACACGGCAGGCCGTCCCGCCTCATGCTGGACTTCGGCGGCTGCGCGCAGGCCGGCATGATGGACCTCAGCATGAAGAGGCTCCTAAGGCACCTCGGGCTGCCGTACGATGAGGGCGCGGCCTACGGCTGGCACGTCGACGAGAGGGTGCAGGAGCTGCTGGACATAGACGTCAGGCACGTGGGCGGAGAGCTGTATCCGCTCAGGCCCGCGGCGCGGTCCATATCGCCGACGGAGTACGTGTGCCCGTGGGGGATCACGCGGAAGTTCATGGGCGTCTACTGGGAGATATCCGAGACGCCGCTCAAGGGCGCTTCCTACGCCGACCTCGACAGGTACGACTGGCCCGATCCGGACAGCGTCGACCCCAAGGTGGTGGAGGGGTACGCCGAAAGGGCGAGGTTCCTGCACGACGAGACCGACTACGTCATAGTCGGGGCCTCAACGGGCTTCGGGGGGTTCGAGCTGGGCTGCTGGATGTGCGGGTTCGACGACTTCCTCTATAGGATGGCGGCCGACAAGGACTTCGTGAGGAAGTTCTTCGACATAACGCTGAGGTATCAGGAAAGGTGCATAGACCTATACTACGGGGCCATCGGGAGGTACATCCACTATACCTGCGCGGGGGACGACTTCGCGACGCAGAATACGACCTTCGTCTCGCCCGGCTCGTTCGACGAGCTGATCGCGCCGTACCTGGCGGAGAGGATACGCCTGATCAAGAGGCATACGGACGCCGCGTTCCTGCAGCATAGCTGCGGCAACGTGCGGCCGATACTGCCTTCGCTCATACGGTGCGGGGTGGACATAGTGAACCCCATGCAGCCTTGCTGCGCCGACATGGACCCCGCGTCCCTGCGCCGCGCCTTCGGCGGCGAGGTGACGTTCCACGGCGGGATAGACACGCAGCACGCGCTGCGGGTAGGCACCCCCGATGACGTGAGGGCATGCGTGAGGGGGGTCATAGACGCCATGGGCGTAGACGGCGGCTATATCCTGGCGGCCTCGCACATCCTGCAGGACGACATACCGTGCGAGAACGTCCTGGCCATGTACCGCGAGGCCAGGGAGTACTCCGGCCGCCTCATAGCCGAGAGGGACGCGGCCGAGGCGGCGGGCCGGCGCGGCTGAG
>WRCU01000163.1 GCA_009783805.1 Oscillospiraceae bacterium | reverse complement strand
AGGCGGGATTGCCGCGTCGTTGCACTCCTCGCAATGACGGACTTAAGGCTAGGCTCCTCGCAATGACGGACCAAATGAGGATCCTTCGCGATGCTCAGGATGACATAGAGGGTGTCATCGCGAGGAGCGATAGCGACGTGGCGATCTCGTTTTTATGGATTGCTTCGTCGCAAGCTCCTCGCAATGACGGGCTAAAGGCTGGGCTCCTCGCAATGACGGGCGAAGTAGCTCAGGATGATAGGCATAACTATATGCCCAGCAGCCGTTCGGCGTTCCCGTGAAGGATCATGTCCAGCTCACGCTGGGATAGATTTAACACCCGCAGCATGGCCAGCTCATCCGCCGCGTCCCACATGGGATAGTCGGTGCCGAAGAGGACCCGGTCGGCCCCGAAGGCGCGGATGAGCCCGAGGCTGCGCTCAGGCCCGAGCGCCTGCATGGAGCTGGAGGTGTCGACCCAGACGCCGCGCCGTCCGGCCAGGTGCCTGGCCGCGTCGTCCCACTGGCCGTAGCCGCCGTAGTGGGCGGCGATTATCTCGAGATCGGGGAGCCGGTCCATTACGCGCGCTATGCGCATGGGCCCCGAAAGGTCGTACCTAGGGTCGCCGGCGTGCACCAGCAGCGGCAACCTGCCCGCTATGGCCGAGAGGATCGGGGCGAGGGCCGAGCCGTCGATGGGGTATCCTTGGAAATCCGGGTGGATCTTCACGCCTTTGAGGCCCATCGCAATGACCCTATCCACTTCGGCGCGTATGGCCGCTCCGTGCGCCGGGGCTTCCGTTCCGCCGTCATCGCGAGGAGCGAGATTGCCGCGTCGTTGCACTCCTCGCAATGACGGTATTAATGCCATCCCATCCCCGCCCGTAATCCTGAGCCCTTCGCCTGTCATCCTGAGCGGCAGCGAAGGATCTGCCCCTCCTCCATTTCCGCCCATCGCCGGGTGCAATGTGGCAAAGCCGATGAGCCCCGGATGGGCCGCGGCCATCTCGGCGATGTAGTCGTTTATGCCCTTGACCTGGGCCGGCGCCGTCGCCACCGAGCAGACGACGGAGCGCCCGATCCCGCACCGGCCGTTCATCTCCAGCAGCCCGCCCAGCGTGCCGCCGTGGCGCATCGTGACGCCGTAGAAAGAGCCGGTGCCCATCGTGGCCTTCCCGGCGATCTTATCGGGGAATATGTGCGCGTGGATGTCTATGATTTTGGCTTGTCCCATAGGCATATAATTATATAATGAAGCGAGCCGGGCATGCAGGTGATTAGGCAGGCGTGACGGAAGGTTGCGAAGATCGCCGTTGCCCGTCATTGCGAGGAGCCCGGCGTTAATGGATTGCTTCGTCATTTCATTCCTCGCAATGACGGTCTAGATCGCCGCAATGACGGTCTAGATCGCCACAATGACGGTCTAGATTGCCGCAATGACGGTATAGATCGCCACGTTGCATCAATCCTAGCCGAGAAGGATGAGCCGTATGAAACGGACGCGGACATTGCCGAAGGATACGTTCAAAGTCAAGATGGGCGACCCGATCATGGTGGACCAGGCGCCGAGCAAGCCGGACGAGGCCACGCCGTTCCCCGTGACGGAAGGGGCGAAGGCCTGGGGCCGCTACAGGATGCCCAAGGTCTACCGCATGCCCGACGGGGCCATGGCCCTGACCTACTCAATGAGCATCGACCACTACTACGACCAGGGGCGGACCTCGCCGCTCTTTACGTCGACCGACGGCGGGCATGCCTGGAAGAAAGCCGCATGGCCGCACCCTGGGCTGGAGAACGCCATGCACCCGGTCATCTCGGAGGTCGATGGCGGCCAGTACTACACGATCACGGCCCGCAACGGCATCAACGTCAGCGAGCACGACATGCCGGAACGCTTCGACTACGGCGTGGGCACGATGCCCTTCTCCGGCTACCGCCTGGCCGACTGCCCGAAGGGCGTCCGCGACTGGTTCGCCGACTTGAACGCGATGCGTTGGGTCCCCGGCGACGGGCCGGACTCCGGATGGCGCAAGGAAAGGCCCGTATGGGACCACGAAGGGCAGTTCGTCTGGGCCTACGACGACAAGCCGCAAAATATCCGGGGCGAGTGGGGCCAATCACTATACTTTGAGCACCCGATAATCCGCATGGGCGGCGCGCTCTACGTGGCCGACTACTGGACCACCTACCTAAGGCCCGACGGGACCCCGCCGGATTGCTGGGAGAGCCACCTCATGGTCTCCGAGGACAACGCCCGCACTTGGAAGCGCCGCAGCGTGATCTTCTCGTTGGACGTCTCGTCGTGCGAGCCCGCGCTTGCGCTGCACGGCAAGGACGAGCTCGTGTGCGTCATGCGCGCCGAGTCGAGGGACCATAATGCGTATCCCAACAACATGCGCATCACCCGCTCGACCGATGGCGGCCATACGTGGGCTGAGCCGGAGGCCGTGCACGGCTACGGCGTGTTCCCGCAATTAACGGTGCTCGAAAATGGGATCATGGCCTTAAGCTACGGCAGGGCCCCGGGGACATGGCTATCCTTTTCGCCGGATGGGGGGCGCTCATGGTCGGAGCCCGCCGCCGTGCTCGACGAGGCCGGAAAGGCCTCCTCGTGCGGCTACACGAGCCTGCTGCCGCTCGGCGCCAATGAGTTCATCATCGCGTATGGGGACATCCACCGCACGGACGCGGAAGGCAAGGAACGCAAAACCATACTCGTCCGGCACGTCGAGGTGGAAGGGTAGTATCGACGGATCACGGATTCATGAAAAATTTTTTATTTACCCCTTGATTATTAATTTTCAATTATTATAATGGCTTAATAATCATTTAATACGTACAGGCACCAAATAAAACGGGAGGAAAGAACATGCCGATCAAGTCGAACCTCGAGAAGCACACCGTAAGCTGGCTCAAGCGCCAGGACGCCGATGGGATGCTGAACAAGAACATCTCCATCCAGCGCAAGGAGATATGGGACCACGAAAAAAAGAGCAACCTGATCATCTCGATCCTGCTGGACATCCCCATCGAGAGCCTGCTCTTCGAGGAGGCGGACGGCGGCAAGTTCAACGTCCTCGACGGCAAGCAGAGGACGACCACCCTATGCTCGTTCATCGACAACGGGTTCGCCCTCTCCAGCAGGATCCGCGTCAAGGAGATAAACGGCTTCTCGCTGGTGGGCAAGAAGTACAAGGCCCTGCCGGAGCAGATGAAGAGCCACATCCAGGAGTACGAGCTGTCGATAGCGATCCTGCGCGCCCTCGAGAAGGAGGAGCGTGCGACCGTCTTCTTCATGCGCAACCAGGCGCTCAGCCTTACGAAGATGGACCTCTCGCTCGTCGTCCTCGGCGAAAAGGCCATGAACGTATTCGCCAAGTTCTGCGACCACCCGTTCATCACGGGCAAGATCAAGCTCACCGAGCCCGCGAAGCGCAAGCGCGAGGACCTGCAGATAATCCTCCAATACATGCTCCTGACCCAGCGCCCGGAAAGCGGCTTCTCCGGCAAGGAGATCATGCGGTTCTGCGACGAGGTCCAAAAGGGCGAGGCCTTCATCAACGAGGGCGAGATCATGAAGGTGCTCGACTTCCTGAACGAGGTGTTCGCCGAGAAGAAGCAGTACCTCAAGAGGGTGCACATCCCCGTGCTCATGTACACGGCCAAGACGGCGCTCTCGCAGAACTTCACCGCTTACGACTTCCGCAAGCTCATCGAGGGCTTCTTCGCGAGCCTGCCCACGAACGAGGAGTACATGACCGCCTGCAAGGCCGGAAGCGCGAAGCGCGTCAACGTCCGCGTCCGCCAAAAATGCATGGAGCGCATCCTGGAAAACGAATAGGGGAGACGGTAGCTTTTATTGGGATTCGGGCTGCTGGACAAAAAAATAGATAAAGGCGTATACATCATAGCCGAGATGTCCGCCAACCATGCCGGTGACCTGGGTAAGGCGCTGGGCATAGTGCGGGCGGCCAAGGAGGCGGGGGCGGACTGCCTTAAGCTCCAGACATACACCGCCGACAGCCTGACGATCGACTGCGACGAAGAATGCTTCCGCGTCAAGGACGGTCTCTGGGACGGTTACAGGCTCCACGACCTATACTCAAAGGCCGCCATGCCCTACAAATGGCAGGGAACCGTCAAGGACGAATGCGGCAAGGAAGACATCGATTTTCTATCCACCCCCTTTGACGAGAAGGGGGTGGACTTTCTTGAAGGGTTGGGGGTCGAAGGCTATAAGATCGCATCATTTGAGCTCGTTCACCTGCCGCTCATCCGGTACGTCGCTAGGAAAGGCAAGCCGATGGTCGTATCCTGCGGCATGGGGAGCGAGGGGGAGATCGGCGAGGCAGTCGACGTGATTCTTTCCGAAGGCCTTTCCAAGGAGCAGGTCATCCTGTTAAAATGCACGAGCGAGTACCCGGCGTCCTTTTCGGACATGAACCTGCTTACGATCCCCGACATGATAGGCAGGTTCGGCTGCCGTGTCGGCTTCTCGGACCATTCGCCAGGCTCCGGCGCCTCCGTGGCCGCCGTGGCCCTGGGCGCCACCGTCATAGAGAAACATCTATGCCGTGATAGGGCGGACGACAGCGTCGACGGCGGCTTCTCGATGGAGCCGGATGGGTTCGCCGCGATGGCGCGGGACGTAAGGGACGCGGCGGCGGCTCGGGGGTGCGTCAAATACGGCCCCACCGAAGGGGAGAAGGCGTCGGCAGCGTTCCGCAGGTCCATATTCGCGGTGGAGGATATAAAGGAAGGCGAAAGACTCACCGAAAAAAACGTAAGGGTGATTCGCCCAGGGTATGGGGCGCATCCCCGCTTATATGGTGAAGTGATTGGGAAGAGGGCGGCGGTCGACTTAAAAAAAGGGACGCCGCTGACGGAGCGCGCATGGCGGACCTGAAACTTTTCAATAAAAACGTCGAGTTCCTGAACTCCTTGAAAAAGGAGT
>WRCU01000162.1 GCA_009783805.1 Oscillospiraceae bacterium | reverse complement strand
CTATGAGGACCCTTACGTCGCCCGCCGCCTTGCGCGCGGCCGACGGGTCCTCGCGGTCCGGCCCCCCGTCCGGGACCGCCGCCATCACGGTGACCGTGAAGGTCGAACCCTCCCCGGGCACGGACCTCACCTCGATCGAGCCTTCCATGAGCTCGACTATCCGCTTGGATATGACCAGCCCGAGGCCCGTCCCCCCGTACTTGCGCGTGGTGCTGCTCTCGGCCTGCTCAAAGGCGCCGAAGATCCTCGCGACCTGCCCCTCGCTTATCCCGACGCCCGTGTCCGATACCGAGATCGCGATCCGGACGCGCCCGTCACCCCCGCCCGCCAGCCTAGCCTCGACCCCCACCGCGCCCCCGTCCGGCGTGAACTTCACGGCGTTCGAGAGCAGGTTCGCTATGACCTGGCTCAGCCTGTGGTCGTCGCACACTATGGTGCGCGGGATGGCCTCGTCTATCGAGACGGTCAGGCTGTGGCCCTTCTCGGCGACCTTGAAGTTGATTATGTCCACGGCCTTGCGGAGCATGTCCTCGAAGTTGAACGGCACCGGGTTCAGGTCCAGCTTGCCGGCCTCGATCTTCGACATGTCCAGTATGTCGTTGATGACCCCCAGTAGGTGGACCGACGCCTCCCCTATGCGCCCGATGGCGTAGTCCTTCCGCTCCGCGCTGTCCGAGGACTTGGCGATGCTCGTCATCCCGATGATCGCGTTCATGGGCGTCCGTATCTCGTGGCTCATGTTCGCGAGGAACTCGCTCTTCGCGCGGCTGCCGGCCTGGGCCTTCTCGAGCGAGGCCTCCAGCGCCCGGGTCATGTCGCGGCGCATGAGCGCGTTCGCCAACAGCAGGCTGCCCGAGCGGAGGATGGTCTCCTCGTTCTCCGTGAATACGCGTTCGTTCCGGCAGTCGTCGAACCCCAGGAAGCCCCAGAGCGACTCATGTATGAAGATGGGCACAACCAGTATGGACACTATTCCCTGCGGGGCCAGCTGCGCCCGCTCCTCCGGCGACATCCCGGCCACGGCGCCGTTCACGCACTCATTGGCCAGGAACCGCCCCTCCCAGCCCGGCATGTTCTCGTCGTAGGGTATGTCTATGGTGTACTCGTTGCCCTGCTGGGGTTCGGCCCCCTCCGACCATTCGTAAAGCTGGGTGCAGTAGAGCTTCCCGTCGACGGTGTGGTTCTTCCACATGTAGACCCGGTCGACGTCCACGGCCCTGGCCATCATGCCCATGCTGTTCCATAGGGCGGCCTCGAAGTCCTCGGCGTCCGCCTGCAGGAGCATCGTCGTCGCCAGGTTGACCGTGCCCAGCAGCCTGTCGCGGTAGCCGATCGCGTCCATCATGCGCACGTGCTCGCGCAGGTCCCGCGCGAACACGGCTATCACCCGCTCGCCGCCGTACGTGACCCTGACCAGGCTGATCTCCGTCGGCAGGGGCGTGCCGTCCAGGAGCCGGTGCGTCCACTCGAACGTCTCCCTGCCGCTCTCGAACGCCCTGCCCACCAGCTCCCCGACCATCCCGGCGGAAGCCCGCCCGTCCGGCTGGAACTCGGGCGAGAGGAGCGGGAACCTTTCCATGTACTCCTTCTTGTCCCTCAGGCGGAAGAACCTGACGACCTCCTCGTTGCAGTCGATGACCCTCCCGTCCCGGTCCATGAGCGTCACGCACAGCGGGGTCGCGTCCAGCATCACGCGCATCCGCTCGTCGGCCTCCCTGGTCCTTTCCATCGCGAGGATCCGGTCGTGCTCGGCCTTGGCGTCCTCCTTTGTCTTGAAAACGCAATTTTCGGGTATGTTCACCTTGAGCGCTATCTTGCGCGCCATGCCGTGGCACGTGTTGCTGCCGCAGGCGCCGCAGTCCACGTGCTGCCTCTCGTAGGTGTCCTTGCCGAGCAGCCGGTACGCGCCCTCGATCTCCGCGTCCCCGACGTCGGCGGCGATGGCCGCCGGCCGGCCGTACTCCCTGAGGAAGAACCTTATGTCCAGCGTCTCGTCATACTTTTTTTGGACCGACTCGTAGTGGGCGCGGCTGCCCCTCTTCCTGACGGCGCGCCTGCCCCTGTCCATCGCCTTGCCCGCCTCGAAGGCGCAGACGCCCCGTGTGCCGGCGGTGCCCAAATTGCAACCCTCGGCACAGTTGAGCACGTCGTACACGTCGGGCAGGAACTCGTCCGGCAGCTCGGAGTACCTGCCCAGCTTCTCGTACAGCTCCCGCCCCTCGGCCGTGGCCATGTGCAGCCTGCCGCCCACGAAGAACTCTACGTTCTCCCTGAGCCCGCCCGGCATGGGGAAGAGCGAGCCCAGCCCGCTCCCGTCCTCGTCGAACCCCGTCCCTTCATCCGGCATCTCGGCCCCTACGGACTCCAGGTACCGCAATAGCTTGGCGAACGTCACGTTGTAGTCCGCGAGCCCGGTCTCCTCGAACTCGCCTTTCTTGGCGAGGCACGGCGAGAGCGCCGCTATGCGATCGGTGACCCCCATGTACCTTTTCATGTAGATCGAGGCGCAGGCCATGGGGCTCTGCACCGGCGACAGCCTGGGCAGCAGCCCCTGGTTATGTCTCAGGCAGTAGTTCACGACGGCCGGGCACGGCTGGGTTATCATCGGGGTGGCGCCGCCGCGCCCGATCAGCCGCACGTGCGCCCAGACGCATATGTCGGCCCCCAGCGAGACGTTGTGCAGCCCCCTCACCCCGAGCCGCCTCAGGTACGTGAAGAGCCTCTCGTACGCGGGGATGTTCGTTCTTATGGAAGGGGCCGCGATAACCGATATGGGGACCCCCGCCGAGAGGTCACAAAAGAAGCGGTCGGTGTCGTCGGCGTACTGCCGCGCGTCGTGCTTGCATACGGAGAAGCACCGACCGCAGGCTATGCACCTGTCCGGGTCCACCCTGACCTTGATGCTGCCCGCCTCGCCCAGGTAGGTGACGTTCGCCGTCTCCATGGGGCACTCCCTCACGCAGCGGTTGCACCCCGTGCACAGCTCGTTCGCCGTCCTGATGATCTCCGTCATTCGCCTGAGCCCCACGCGCCTTTATGGCCGACCAGGTATTTTTTCAGCACCGCCACCATCTCGTCCATGTCTATCGGCTTCCCTATGTGGCCGTCCATCCCCGACTCCAGGCACCTCTCGACGTCCTCGCGGAAGACGTTCGCGGTCATCGCGATGATCGGCACCGCCGCCGCGCCGGGCACTCCCTCCAGCGCCCTGATCCTGCGCGTGGCCTCATAGCCGTCCATCTCGGGCATCTGCACGTCCATGAAGACCATCCCGTACCGGTCCGGGTCCTCGGCGAACATCCTGACCGCCACGGCGCCGTTCTCCGCGCAGTCTATGGCCACGTTCATGGGCTCCAGGAGGGTCATCACGATCTCGCGGTTGATCTCCACGTCCTCGGCCAGCAGGATCGTCCAGCCGCCGAAGTCCTCGTACTCTTCAAGGCCGCCCGCGTCCCCGGCCTCGCCCTTCACCCCTATGCACTCGCTTATCATGTCCACTATGACCGACGGGAAGAGCGGCTTGGGCAAAAACCTCTCCACGCCCACGTCCCGCGCCTCGTCCTCTATGAGGCTCCACTCGGCGGACGAGAAGATGGTGATAATCGGCCTATGGAGCGACTTCCCTTGGATCCTCCTGGCCAGGTCTATCCCCGACATGCCCGGGAGCATCCAGTCTATGAAGTACAGGTCGTAGTCCTCGTCCTTGATGCGCTCTGCGGCCTCCTCGCCGCTCGAGGCTATGGTGCAGTCTATCCCCAGGCTCTCGCTTACGGCCGCGAAGAATTCGCGGATCTCCGGCTCGTCGTCGACCGCCAGGATGCGTACGTTCCCCCAGTTGACGCCGTCGTCCAGCAGCTTCCTGCGCTCTTCCTCGCCTCGCCTCAACATCACCTCGAAGATGAACCTGGAGCCCTTCCCCGGCTCCGACTCCACCCATATCGCGCCGTCCATCAGCTCGACGATGCGCTTGGATATGGCCAGCCCCAGGCCCGTCCCGCCGAACCTCCGCGAGGTGCTGGCGTCGGCCTGCTGGAACGAGTGGAAGAGGCGCGCCTTCTGCTCGTCGGTAATGCCGATGCCCGTGTCCGCCACGCTGATCCGGATCCGGTGCATGTCGCCGTCCGACGAGGCGAGCTGCGAGTCGAGCGTTATCGAGCCCTCGTCCGGGGTGAACTTGACCGCGTTGGACAGTAGGTTGGTGATGACCTGCGAGAGCCTCTGGTCGTCGCCGTGGAGCGTCGCAGGGATGCCCTTGCCGATGCTCACGTAGAGCCTCTGGCGGCGCTCGTCCACGCGCAGGTTGATGATGTCCACGACTTTCTGGAGCATCTTCTCGAAGTTGAAGTTCGCCAGCGACAGCTCGAACTTGTCGGCCTCGATCTTCGATATGTCGAGTATGTCGTTGATTATCCCCAGCAGCTGCTTGGAGGCGCCCTCGATCTTGGCGAGCGCGTCGTCCTTCTTCTCGACGGCGCCGGTAAGCTTGCCGATCGTCGTCATCCCGATTATGGCGTTCATGGGCGTCCTGATCTCGTGGCTCATGTTGCTGAGGAAGGAGCTCTTGGCCTTGCTCGCCGACTCCGCGATCAGCACCTGCTCCTCGAGCTGCTGCGTGCGCTGCCTCACGGTGGCCTCCAGGGCCTCGTTCATCTGCGAGGTCTCCTCGAACCGGCTCGTGTACTTCCTGGCCAGCATGAAGGCCATGCAGAGCATGAGCAGCGCGAACCCGTACCGCGTTATGAACGCGCCCGTCTGGAGGAAGGCCAGGTCCAGGAGGTCGTAGGTCGCCGTGGCGAAGATGATCGCCATGGGAATGAGGATGTTGCCGAGCTCGGTGTGCAGAATGCTCAGGAGGGTCAGCCTCAGGTACCCCGCCTTCCCGCCCGCGGCCCTGTCCTTCCGGCGCTGCGCCCGGATGCTCCTGACGGTGCCCACGATGAACAGGTAGCCGACAATATAGAGTATGTACGCCCCG
>WRCU01000161.1 GCA_009783805.1 Oscillospiraceae bacterium | reverse complement strand
TACGCGCGCACTGGGGGGACGTCCGTCCTCATAGACGCGGGCGTGAGCGCCAGGAGGATCGCGGCCTCGCTCGCCGAGATCGGTGAGTCGCCGGGGGGCATATCGGCCCTGATACTGAGCCACAGGCATTCGGACCATATCGGCGGCGCCTACGTCCTGGCCGCGAGGAACGGGATCCCGGTATACGCGAACGCCGCCACCTGGGCGGAGCTGGGCGGGATGGGGCGATTCCCCGACGGATGCGCCCACGCCTTCGAAACCGGCTCGGCGTTCACGATAGGCGGGTTCACGGTGCGGTCGTTCAGGCTTCCGCACGACGCGGGGGACACGGCCGGGTTCTGCCTCAGCGCCGGGGGCGCGAAGGTCTCGGTGGCGACCGACTTCGGCCACGTGACCGAATCCATGGTCAGGTGCATGGAGGACAGCGGCCTCATATACATCGAGTCCAACCACGACGTCGACATGCTCAAGGCGGGCAGGTACCCTTACTACCTCAAAAAAAGGATACTGAGTGAGAAGGGCCACATATCGAACGAGGGCTCAGGCGAGGTCTGCGCGTACCTGGCCGGCAAGGGCGCGCGGAGCATCATCCTCGGGCACCTGAGCAAGGAGAACAACGCGCCGGAGCTCGCCTACGCCACGGTGCGGCGCCACTTGGAAGGGGCCGGGCTGGAGGTGGGCCGCGACGTCGCGCTCAGCGTGGCCCCGGACGCCTCCCGGTCGGCGCTCGTCGAGGTCTGACCGGGCGGTTGGCCGACGCCCCCAACGCAAAGGCCTCGACGGCAAAGGCGGGCAAGCGCATGCTCAAGGTAACCATGGCCTCCGTCGGCAAGGACGTGAGGGACTTCTACTCCGAAGGCGTCGCCGAGTACGCGCGGCGCCTGTCCAGGCATTGCAGGCTGAGCCTCGTCTGCGTGGAGGAGCATAGGCTGCCGGCCTCGCCCACGGCCGCGGACGAAAGGCTGGCCATGGAGGCCGAGGCCCGTTCGATCGCCAAGGCGATCGGGTATGGCGCGGCGTGGGCGGGCCCGGGGCAGGGCGGGGCGGGGCGCGTCGGGGAGCGGGGGCCCGCGCGGTCCGAGCGCCCCGTGATCGCGTTCGACAGGTGCGGGAGGGGCGTGACGTCCGTCGGCCTTTCCGAAATTCTTGGGAGGGCCATGGCGGGGGGCGCGTCGGGGCTGGCCATGGTCATCGGGGGGCACCTGGGCCTCGCGCCGGGCCTGCTGGACGCGGCGGACGACGTGCTGTCGCTGTCCGCCATGACGTTCCCGCACCGCATGGCCAGGCTGATTGTGGCGGAGCAGCTGTATAGGGCGTTCAAGATACTAAGTGGGGAGAGATACCATAGATAGGCATCTGAGGCTGATGAAGGGCTCCATCAGGCTGCCGGCGTTCATGCCGGACGCCACCTACGGGTACGTCAGGTCGGCCGGCTGGGCGGACGTGAGGAAGGCCGGCGTCGAGTGCGTGGTCATGAACGCGTACCACCTGGCGACCAAGGCCGGGACGGGGCCGATAGGGGCGATGGGCGGGGTGGGCGCGTACACGGGGTGGGGCGGCCCGGTGCTCACGGACTCCGGCGGGTTCCAGGTCCTCTCGCTCATAGGCAAGGACGCGCGCCATGGCACGGTAAGGGACGAGGGCATAACCTTCAGGCCCGGCAACGGCGAGAAGGTCCTCCTGACGCCGGAGAAGAGCGTCCGAAGCCAACTGGCCTTCGGCTCCGACGTCATCATGTGCCTGGACCATTGCGACGGCCCGGGCGACGCCCGTGACGCGGTGGCCCGATCGGTCGAGCGCACCCTGGGCTGGGCCCGCAGGTGCAAGGACGAGTACGCGCGCGCCGTGGGCGCCATGGGCGCGGAGGGGCCGCGCCCGCTGCTGTTTGCGATCGTCCAGGGCGGCGCGGACATGGGGCTTAGGGAGCGGTGCGCCGCGGGGCTGGCCTCAATGGGCTTTGACGGGTACGGGTTCGGCGGCTGGCCGCTCGACGGCAAAGGTCGGTTCCTGGATGGGACCCTCGCCTACGCGGCCTCGCTGATGCCCGACGGGGCCCTGAAGTACGCCATGGGCGTGGGCAGGCCCGATGAGGTCGTAAGGTGCCATGCCATGGGCTACGACCTGTTCGACTGCGTGATACCCACGAGGGAGGCTAGGAGGAAGCGCCTATATGTCTTCACCGATGGGTGGGAGTCCGCCTTGCGTTCGTATATGGAAGGGGCGAAGGAGCGCCTCCGGCGCATGCGGGAGGAGGGGGCGTGGGGCTTGGGAGCAGCGGGGGACGCGGACGGGAGCGATGGCGGCGCGCGGCCCCGCGGCGGGCGCGGGGGCGACGGCGGCGCATGGCCCATGGGGCCACATGAAGGCGAGGGCCGGCCATTCTACTCCATCCACCATGCGGAGGACGACAAGTACGCCAGGGACGCGTCCCCCGTCTCCGGGCTGTGCGACTGCGAGCTTTGCCTAGGCTACGGCAAGGCGTTCCTCCGGCATATGTTCAGGATGGGTGAGCCGTCGGCCATGAGGCTGGCGACCATACATAACCTCCGGTTCTACGCGACGCTCATGGGCCAATTGCAAAGGATGCCGGACGATGGATGACGCGGCGGTCAGGCTGGCGGCGGAGGCGATACTGCGCTCCCGTGAGTATAAGGCCATCTCGGCGGGGTTGGTATCAGAGCTGTGCGCCAGTGAGCTCGCCAAGGGGCGGCCGCCCAAGGAGGCGGTCAAGGCCGTCAAGAGGAGGCTGCACCAGGCGTATGGGATGTACGTGGACCAGGCGCGGCATGAGGCGGCCCGGGCGGTGGTCCGCTCCGAGGGGTTCGACGGCAGGGATGAGCGCGTGGCGGCCGGGCTCCTATCGCTCCACGCCTCATCCAGGGAAAGGCTGCCGGCGGTGAGGGAGCTGTACGCATACATATTGGGGCTCACCGGCGCGGTCGGCAGCGTCGCCGACGTCGCGTGCGGGTTCAACCCGTTCGCGCTGCCCTTCATGGGGATAGGCTATGGGGTGAGGTACTGGGCGACGGACGTGAGCCGGGATACCGTGGATCTAATGAACGAGTACTTCGCCGCCATGGGCATGGGGGACGCGGCTGCGGGGCTGGAGGACGCCTCCGGGACGGCGTGCGGCGGGCCTGGCGCGCGGGAAGGGGCGGGCGGGCCGAGGCGGGCCGCGGCATATGACCTGGCTCTCTGCCTCAAGTTTCTCCCGATAGCCGACTCGCTCAGGCCCGGCGGGGCCGAGGCCGCGCTGGGCAGGGTCGACGCGAGATTCTTGGCGGTATCGTACCCGACGAAGAGCGTCGGCGGGAGGGAGAAAGGCATGGGGCCTTTCTATGAGGGCAGGCTAACCGAGGCGGTTGGGAGGATGCCGCACCTAAGGCTTCTGGGCCGCAAGGCGATAGGTACGGAAACCGTATACGTCCTGGCCGCGGGGGGGGATGGGGCATGACGGGGGACAAGGCCATGGGCACGCTCTACGTCGTGGCCACGCCCATCGGGAACCTGGGAGACATGTCGCCCAGGGCCAAGGAGACGCTGTCATCGTGCGGGCTCGTGTTGGCCGAAGATACTAGGGGGTTCGGAAAGCTCCTGGCCAGCTACGGCATAAAGGCGAAGGTCGCCTCATGCCACAAGTTCAATGAGGCCGAGCGAGGCAGGGAAGTGATGGGGGCGCTCCTGGCGGGCGGCATGGACGTGGCCTTGGTCACGGACGCCGGCACCCCATGCATATCGGACCCGGGCCATGCGGTCGTAAAGGCCGCCCGGATGGCGGGGATACCGGTGGTGCCGCTGCCCGGGCCGTCCGCCGTGGCCGCCGCCCTGTCCGTATGCGGCTTCGAGGCCTCATCGTTCTCGTTCCACGGCTTCTTCCCCAGGACGGAGAAGAGGAGGCGTGGGCTCATGGAAAGGGTCGTGCGCGGATGGGAGGACGAAGGGGTCCCGGTGACCGTCATCTATGAGGCCCCCGGCAGGGTCGCCGCGACCCTGCGCTATATGCGCCCATTCGCGCCCGACGCGTACGTATGCTTATGCAACGACATCAGCAAGTACTATGAGAGGACGTATTGGGGCCCCATAGGCAAGGTGCTCGATGAGCTGACGGCGAACGTGGACGGCGGGAAGGGTGAATACACGCTAGTTATGAGCGTCGGTGGGGACGGCTTGGGCGACCGCGTCGGGACGGCCGTAGGCGGAACGGCCATAGGCGGGACGTCCGTAGGCGGGACGGCCATAAGCGGGACGGCCATAGGCGGGGGGGTTGGTGGGGCGGACGCCCCCAGCGAAGGGGCGGACGCCCCCGGGGAAGGGCCGGGCGCCCGCAAGGCGCAGCCCATCGCGACTGAGGCGCTGCTGCTCGATTGGCTTATAAAGAACCGGGGCGTGCCGGCCAATGGCGAAGGAGGCGCGGCCTCCGCCGCCGCGGGCCCCGAAGGCCCGGCCGCTTCGGGGCGTGGCCGCGCGCAGGGGAAGCCGGCCATGAAGGATGCCGTGAGGGCGGTATCGTCCACATGCCGCATACCTAAGAATGAGGCGTATCAGGCGTCGCTCAACTTGATCAGGATCATGTCCGAGTGGGGGCTGGGTGGATGAGGGCATTGTTGCGGTTTGATGTCTTACGTTAAGCGTGTGTTATGGGACTGATAGGACATCATATCCATAAAGAAACCGTAGGAAACGAAAGGAATACCATAAGCCCGCCGCATATCCTGCATGAATCGCAGGATGGCGATGGAATACCGATGGCCGACCGCTTGTGCATGCCCGATCGGCTGATATATATTGGCAAAGCCGCTCCGAAGGGGCCGTAGGGAGGCCGTGAGGCTGAAGACGGGCGCGGAGGGCGGCGAAAGCGGACGTTGAAAAGTGAACAGTGGGGAAAAGGAAACATGCGAACCAAGCCAGGGTGAGCCGAAGGCCGGAAGGCAGAGGCGAGCCAAGGTTCAGATAATGAGTCAAGAGTTTGATCCTGGCTCAGG
>WRCU01000160.1 GCA_009783805.1 Oscillospiraceae bacterium | reverse complement strand
TTCCCCGGCCCCACTCCCGGGTCAGGCCCCGGCCCAACCCGCGCGGAGGCCTCACGTAGTCACGAAGCGGCTCAGCACCTCGATGAGGTCCGTGCCCTCGAACTGTACGGACCTCCCGTCCAGCCGCCTGGCGCCCCTCTTCAGCTCCGAATCGTCCGCCTGGTCAGTCTGCATGTAGTCGATCCTGACCTTTACGTCACCCTCCACGACATACGGCCTGAACTCCCCCGCGTTCGCGACGGCTTCGCGGGCGGCCTCGCGTATCATCCCGCATGCGGCCTCCGTGGCGACGCATTCCGCGTTGTACCTGCTTATGCCTTTCTTCACCGAGGCCCCGCGGACGTTGGGCTGCAGGGTTCGCGCCTCGAGGACGGCCCAATGGTCGCCCGAGACCATCGCGAGCGGGACCCCGTAATACCCGGCGATGGCCGTGCATATGCCGATCTCCCCCACCGTGACGCCGTTTATGAGGAAATTGAGGTACTTGGCCGCCGAGAGCGTGTGGTTCATGAGCCCTTGCGGCGTCCCGGCCATTGAGTGGGCCCCGACCATCATGAAGAGTCCGTAGCCGCGGTCGATGCTGACGAGGTGCCTGTTGAACTTGCCCACCAGCAGCCTGACCCTCGGGTCCAGCCTTTCGCAGAGGATGTTCGGCCCCCAATAGCCGCCCCCGTGCCCGTCCTCCACCACGACTTCCGCGGAAGGGTCGGCCTCCAGTATCCCTTGCGCGGCCGCGTTCACCTCCTGGGTGAGGATCTCCCTCGTGTAGCCTATGCCGCGGCCCATCCTCATCTCGGCCTCCGCCCAGTCGAAGAAGCCCCCGCTGATTCCTTCTAGGTCCGTGTGTATGAATACCTTCATTTTTCCGCCCCCCATGCCCATCATTTATTTAGCGCCGCCTTAGTCCCGCCATGCCCGATACCCACGGCACCGATTCTTCGCCGCACCACCTGTGGCCGCCTGAAAATACGTGGTGGCGTACGTTCCCGCCGTTCCCCACGGCCGCGGCCGCCCTCTCGATCGTCTCGACCTGCGGCCGCACGTTGCCCAAACCCCCGGACCCGTTAAGCCCGTCGGAGTCGCCCGTTTCTATGAAGACGCCCCTGTCGGCGATCAACGCGGCTATGTCGCCCATGTCCGCTAGACCCCACAGGCCCGGCACGTAGTTGCAGGCGCAGTTGTGCATCTCCAGGAGCGACTGTCCGTATCCGTACATGTACCCGCTGATGACGCAGGCCATGACCCTGTCGTCCATGGCCGCGAGCCACATGGACTGCAGGCCGCCCCCCGACAGGCCCGCGCAGCAGACCCGCCCGGGATCGGCGTCTCCCCTCGTGAGCGCGTAGTCGACGAGCCTCATGAGGTCCCATGCCCACATGCCCGTGACGCTCATGCCCAAGGGGATTGCGATGGCGTTCAGGTAGCCGCACGAGCTGCCCAGCAGGCTCCGATCGTCCTGCTGGTACTTTTCGCGGCGCTCGCCGAAGCCCCTGGCGTCGGGGCAGAGCACCATAAACCCCTCCTTGGCGAACCGGACCCCGTACGCGTAGTTGTACCGCCCTATGGTCTCGGCCATATCAGCGCGCCCGCCGTCGATCCCGCACACGGCGTCCTTCCCGTTGCTCCCATGCCCGTGCGCCGCGACCATGACGGGCAGGCGGTCGCCGGGCCGCGCCGCCTCCGGCCTGAGCACGTACATCGGCATGCATACGCCCGGCTCCGTGTCTATCAGCACCTTCTGCCTGACATAGCCGTCGCAGGCCTCCGCGGATGCCACCCTCGGGTTCGGCGCGCACGGCTCCATCTCCCCGAATCCGAGCAGTCCCTCCAGCCTGGCCCTGAAGGCCGCCTTCCATCGACGGTAGCCTGCCGCGTCCCCCGCCCGGAACGCGTACGGCTTATACGCGCTTTCGAACCTCTCCCTCAGGTGCCCTTCGCATGCATGGTAATCCATTCGCAATCCCCCATTCATGTATGGCCGGCAGCCGGGCCGAATGGTCCGACCGCATGGCGCGCCGTCCCGCGCTCAGGCCTCGTCGAACCTGTGCCCGTACCCCTCCAGCGCATAGCCGCCCAGATCAACGGCCTCCGGATTGAAGTTCGCCGTGACCGACCTGCCGGAGGAGAACACGGAGCGCTCGACGCCCTCCGCGGGGAATCCGTGCCATACCAGCTCCTCCAGGCCTATCTTGCCGTGCCATCCGTCCACGTAGGCGGTCGCGTCCATGTGCCGCCGGTACTCCGCCTCGCGCTCCGGCCCGTCGATAGGGAAGAAGTGCAGCGTGTGCCCCCATACCAAGAACTTGAGCAGCCCGGGGTATCTGCGGCCGTCGGGGGTACCCAGCGACTCGAACGTATTGTCCCCGCATACGGCCGAATCGTGGAAGACGAGGTCCCATATGGGTATGGTCTCGCCGGGCGTGTGCGTGCGGTTGGCGGCGTACCAGCAGACGAAGCGGGCCCCGTAGTCCTGGCCCACCTCCGTCGCGCAGACGATCCCTTTATCCGCATAGAATCTAAGCATCGCCTCCTTGTTGCGCAGGTCCTCGGACCGCGTCAGCTCGTTGCCGGCCTCATACGATTCCAGCAGGCACGAGCCGCCCAGCGTGTCTATGTACACGAACCTAGGCTCCAAGCCCCCGATGCGCTCCCAATTCCTCCTCTGGTACCCGATCGCGTCCCTCGAGTTTATGACCACGCAACGCCTGCGGTCCCAGACCCCGCCCAGCATGATCTCCCCGTTCCGGCGGATGACGGCGCCCTTTGGGTAGCTGGGGGCGTGGGCGTACATGTCCTGGTAGTTGTCGTGGATGCCGACGGTGTAGCCCCCGGCCTCGGCCAGGACCTCGGCCAGCTCCCCCGGCGTCCCGCATGCCGGCTCCGGCGGCCATACGTCGGGGTACCTCCCGTCGTAGCCGTCGTTTAGCCAGCCGCCGACCTGGATGAGGCACCTGTCGGGCCTGTCAGCGCGGAGCCGCCTTATCAACTCCAGGATCTCCTTGAAGGTGTGCGAAACGCGCACCTTCCCTATCGCCTCCCTGACCGCGCCCGTAACCGCGGCATGCTCGTTCTCGAGCTCATCGAGCCTATAGGCCGGCCTGGCGGCCATTATGTACACGCTGCGGCCGCCTACCAGGTTCGAGGCCGCGGGGCAGTCGGCTATCTTGTCCTTCAGGCTCCTCAGCCATCCGTTGCCAGCCGCCCACCGGCGGTAAGCCTTCGCGAGCGCCACGTAGCCGCCCCCGGGGGTGAATGCGTAGCGTATGCTTTTCTTGCCCGCCCACCGGCCCAGCGACCTGCGCCAAACCGGCGTCACGGTCCCCTTGATGACCGAGTATCCGGCGTCCTCGTAGCCCTCCCCGAATATGCCTATCCATCCCGGGCTGTCGCCCACGTCGCCGCGTTCCGAACCCTCCCCGCCCAGCCCGTCGCCGGGAGCGCACCCCCCGGCCTTCAGGCCGCCGATCCAGCGCATGGCCCCCGAGTATGAGTAGATGGGGTGGAAGAGCCTGTCATGCTCTCCGAGAGGGCTGCGGATGAGCCGTCCCTCCCCTTGGGGCAGCACCAAGCTGCCGGAGACGATCGGGCACGGGAACGACAGCCCCGGCAGGGTCCCGTCGATCCCGTCGACGCCGAACTCCAGCCATTCCCCATCCAAGGTGACGCGGCACAGGAACGACCCTTTGGCGACCCCCAGCCTGCCGAGCAGCGTATACTTCAGCAAACCCCCGACCGGCTCCACCAGGAAGCGGCCCGGATACTGCTCCAGCTCGCTCCGCCGCGAACTGTGCCATAGGAGGTTCTCGTCGAACCCCCCCTCATCCTGCACCGCCACCGGGCCCATCTTCCAATGGGTCCCCGTATCCTTGCAGTCTATGCGGCCCGACCCGTCCTCGCATATATTTATGCGCAGACGATCGTTCTCCGCCGTGAACATGGCCTTGGCATCGCCGCCGATCCCTTGCATGGCCGCATCGCCCCCCCGCGCATCAAACGTCCTCAGGCTTGAACCTGGCTCCCACGAGGTGGCCCTGCAGCCCCTCGTCCCCGGCCGTCGTATAGTCGACGAAGGCGATCGTGCCGTCCGGGAGCTGCAGCCACGATGAGTACCCGTGGTCGGGCCAGCCCCTTAGCCTAGGGTGCGCGTTCGGGTGGATGAGCGTCAGCCTCTCACGCTGGTAGTGGTCGGGGTGCCTCCCCGACCTAGCATCCCACCTGTATGCGGAATCGGGCTTCGTGGGGTTTATGGCCCTATAATGCACGCCCTTCCACCAGCTCTTCCCGGCCTCGCCGACCTGCCCGAACTGGGTCCGTCTGCCGGGCGTCAGCGCGTACGCGTCGGACGTGACCAGGCAGTCCCAGCCTATGGACCTGTTGATGATCCGCCTGCCGTCCACCTCGACGGTCAGTATGCCTTTGGCCGACTTTATGGCCACGTTCCTATAGCCGCGCATGTCCATCTTCTTCATGACGTCGTTGCCCATATGGTGGATCGTGCCTCCCAACGCCACGAAGTCCGGGGCGACGTACGCGACCGCGTCGCACGGGAGGCCGCTGACGGCCAGGAAGGCGACCGGGGAGCCGTCGGGCCCCTCGACCTTCAGGTCCGCGGACAGGGTGACGTCGGCCTTTGAGCTTTCCGGCGGCAGCAGCGTGTAGCGGCAGTCCAGGTCCGGCCCGTTCTCGATGGCGAAGGCGCCTCCCTCGAAGCCCGCCTTGAACTCGGCCAACGGCCCGCCGATCTCATAATGGCCGGCCTCGGCCCTCAGGTCGCCGCACCAGGCGTACGTCCCCACGCCCCCGAGGAGGTTCCTCCCCGTGACGAGCACCCTGCCGTCGGCCAATTGCCTGGCGTACGGCCTATGGAAGTGGAACGGCAGCATCTGCGGCGCCGTCCATGAGAAGCCGCCGTCCCTGGAAAAGCTCACGTGGCTCGGCCAGCCGCCGCTGTGGTTCTCCCTGGATACGACGGCAAGCTCCCCGCCGCCGTC
>WRCU01000159.1 GCA_009783805.1 Oscillospiraceae bacterium | reverse complement strand
TTCTCGGAGGTTTTCGACGACAGGCTGAAGGCGCGCAGGGCCTTGGTGGCCGAGCGCAGGGCCTCCCTCCATGAGGCGCTTCCCGAATGCGGGAGGATCGAGCGCCTGATCGGCGAGGTCGGGTCGGAGGCTTGCAGGAGGCTGGCCGACGGCACGATGACCGACGAGGAGGCGGCAAGCTTCGCGTCGGGGGCGAAGGCCAGGATCATGGCCCTCGCCGATGAGGGCGCGCGGCATATGGAGGCGGCGGGGTATCCGCCCGACTACCTGGACCCGCCCTATGCATGCCCGACCTGCCGGGACACGGGCTACGTGAGCGCCTCCGGCAGGGGCGTGAAGTGCGTCTGCCACAGGCGGATGCAGATGGAGGAGATATTCAAGGACTCCGGCCTGGGGGTGTTCGCGGAGCGCGGATTCGAGTCGTTCGACCTATCGGTCTACTCTGACTCGGTGAGCCAGGAAAGGTATGGGATCACCGCCTCGCCCAGGGCGAACGCGAGGTTGATCCTCGACGGCTGCGTATCTTTCATGGAGGGTTTCGGTGACAGGGCCCGCAAGAACCTCCTGTTCACGGGGGGCACCGGAACCGGGAAGACGTTCATGTGCGGCTGCATCGCGCACGCCGCCCTGGCCGCGGGGTACGGCGTCGTATATCAGACCGCTCCGAGGATGTTCGACATCATCTCCGAGCATAAGGCGCAGGCGTACAGGCAGGAGACCAGGGGCGACGACTCCGCCCCGAACGCCTATGGCGAGGTCCTGGGATGCAACCTGCTCATAGTGGACGACCTAGGGACCGAGGCCCCGAGCGCGGCGAGGTACGCGGAGCTCCTGAACATCCTGAACGCGAGGCGCATGAACGGCTTCTCATACCCTTGCAAGACGGTCATATCGACGAACCTGGAGCTGCGCAAGCTGAAAGAGTACTATGACGAGCGGGTATGGTCGAGGATAGTGGGGGACTTCGCGCTGTTCCTCTTCGCCGGGGACGACCTGCGCGTCGCGGGCCGCGGCCGGTCCCCTAGGGCGGTCACGTGAGTATGGCCACGGCGGCCGCGATGCCGCGGGTATGGGTGAGGCTGAGGGCCACGGACTCGTAGCCTTGGGACACTAGCTCCTCCAGGGCCCTTCCGTATAGGTTCACGGCCGGCGCGCCGCCGCCCAGGTTGGCGACCTCGATCTGCAGCGGGCGGACGCCGCGCGAAAAGCCGGTACCCAATGCCTTGGCCACGGCCTCCTTCGCCGCGAAGCGGGCCGCGTAGCTCATATGCCTGCCGGGCCCCCTGGCGTCGCAGTACCCCGACTCAGAGACCGTGTAGACCCTATTGACGAACCTGTCGCCGTAACGCTCGACGGCGGACCTGACCCGGTCCACCTCCACCATGTCGATGCCGCACGGCGAGCGCCTCAACGTAGCCTCAACCCCTCGCCCCTCCTGCTCTCCAGGGCGGAGTCGAGGGCCGTGGCCTCGTCTATGATGGACTGCACCTTGCCGGAGGAGATCTCCCCCCCTATGTCGGCTCCCGATACGACCTTGTGCTTCAAGGACCCGATCACGCTTTCCATATACTCCAGCTTCGTCATGACCTTCGCCAGCTCCACCCTTTCGCCCTTTATCGACGAGAGCAGCCGCTCGTCCATCGCGATGTTGTCCAGTATGCCGGCCTTGGCGTCATCGTCGGACGTGAAGCCGATCTTGCGCAGGTTCCCGTTTATCCTGGACGTGATGGCCTGGATGTCGGCCTTCTCCACCTCGCCCTTGCGCATGGAGTAGTTCGCGTACTGCCTGAGGTAGGCGTTCGTCAGCTCAAGCGACTGCAGCGCCACCTTCTCCTGTATGTAGGTCTGGTCCTCGTCGAAGTAGACCCCCAGGATGACGTCCTTGTCCGCAAGCACCCCCCTGACGTTGGCGGGAAGGTTCCGAAGGTTCGGTGAGAGTCGCTTGGCCTTGGCCTTACAATCCTTGTCGGCCTCGCGGATCCTGGCGAACGTGCGCCTTTTGGCGTACCTTTCGCCGTGCGCCTTGCTCAGGAGCGTCTGCAGGCCCGATCCCAGGAAGACGGACGCGGCCGCCAGGTATAGGGCGAAGGACAGATGGGCGGCGGGCGTGCCGCGAAGGAAGGATTGGTGCGAGACGGTCGCGGCGGCCAGGGCCAAGGCGCCGATGAGGACGTTGCGCACTGAGAGGAAGGCCGAAAGGAACCTCCCGATGGACCGCCCCCCCTTTCCCATGGTTCGCACCCCCCTTCCGCCGGCCCGCGACTAAGGCGCGCCCATGCCATGGGCCGATCGCGTCCGCGGCCCCACGGATGGCCCCTGGGGTACGGCCCCTAAGGCCTAGGACTCCGCCTTGGCCTTCGCCTCGATCTTCTCCTTGACCTCGAACCCCTCGCCGCCGGCCATCATGGCCTCAGCCCTGGCCTTTGCGCGGTCCCTCGATGAGTTCATGTCGAGCCTCTTTATCTTCATGTCGATGTTGTCCTCGTTAAGCGACTCCACGGCGTTGGCCCTCGCCGTCTTCTGGTTGACGATGTCCCTGGCGCGGTCCATGTTCGCGTTCACGTTGGCGACCCTGTTGCTCTTCGAGGCGTACTTGGCGTTGACGCTGTTTATGTTCTCCTTGAGGTCGGCCATCTTGGCCTGTGACCTCAAGGTCTTGAGCTCCGTCATCTTGGCGTTCATCTCGGACTCGAACACCCTGTAGTCCTCGCGGACCTTGGTGACGTCGGCCATGGCTATGTCGTAGGTCTGCTTTTGGTTGTCATACGTGTTCTGCGCCTCCTCCTCGAGCATGAGCGTCTCGATGAGGACCTCCTTGTCGCCGGACCTCTGGGCGGCCTGCACCCTATCCTTGGCGAGGGCCAGCTTCTTCTCGGACGAGCGCAGCTCGATCTTGATCAGCTCGGCGTTCGTCTGGATCTCTACTATCTGCTGCTCGGCCTCCCTGCGCGCCTTCTCTATCTGGTTCTTGCAGTCCTCCAGGAGCGCGTCGGGGTTCGAGGTCTCGACCTTGCTCACGAAAAGGCCGAAGAAACCCCTGAACATTGAGCCTAACCTGCTGAACAAACCCATATGCCTACCCTCCCTGGTGATCCCCCCGCCTTTCGGGGACCGGCCACGCCTTAGTCAACATCGCATAAGCTATCACAGATGGGGCGCCATAACAATTCCCGCGGGCGCGCTCAACCTTGTCGGGCCACGGTCTCGCGGACCCTGAGCGTGACGCCCACCTTCGCCGCCAAGGCCGCGCATTCGGAGATCTCGGCCTTTGTAAGGCAGTCCATGACGGTGAAGGCCACCACCGGTATATGGGCGACGCAGCTTTTTGCGAACCGCAGCACTGCGTCGAACGAGCGCGGGCCGAATGCGGGCCGGGTCAGCTCGCAGTACCTCCCCGCGTTCGGGGCGTTGAGGCTTATGGAAACCCTGTCCACCAGGCCGGCGAGCTTGGGGGCCGTCTCCGAGCCGTTGATGAGGTCCGATAGGCCGTTCGTGTTCAGGCGTATGGGTGGGGCGCCGTCACCGGGCCCGCCCCGGGCCCTCAGGTAACGGCAGACGCCGAGCAGTGTGCCCAGGTTGGAAGTGGGCTCGCCGAACCCGCAGAAGACGACTTCGGAGTACGGTCGGAGGCTGAGCTTATCGAGCGCCTCTGAAACCTCCTCGGGGGAGGGGTCGCCGTCCAGCCACAGCCCTCCGCTAAGGGCGACGGAGTCGGAGCTCCTCCGGATGCAGAACACGCAGTCGCAAGGGCATGTATTGGTTATGTTGAGGTATAGGGCGTCGCCCAACTCATAGTGGAAGGTGCGGCCCAAGGGGGGCACCGGGCTATACCGACTTCACGAAGTCGGCCAGCTCCTCCCTGCCCCTCGCACCGACGGCCTTCCCGACGACCTTGCCGCCTTTGAAGACGAGGAACATCGGGATGCTCCTCACCTCATACCGCTCCGCGAGGGCGCCCTCATCGTCGACGTTCACCTTCCCGACCCGGACGCCAGGGTTCTCCTCGGCGTACTTTTCCAGTATCGGCGTCATGGACCTGCACGGCGCGCACCATTGGGCCCAGAAGTCCACGAGGACCGGCAGATCGGACTTGATCACCATCTCGTCGAAGTTTTGGTCGGTAATGGTCAGCAAACCCATCATATGCCTCCGGATTAACGATATGCGGTGCGGTAACCAATGGTACCACAACAAGTCGGGGACCGCAATTTCGGCGGCCGGCCTTGCTTGTGCCCCGTAGCCGCCGATGCTATAATGACCGGAACGTGGCCAAGCTATTTGGCGAAAATCAAATGATGGGGGTCTTCTTTTATTATGAGGAAAATCGCAGTAACGCTCCTGGCGGTCACCATGGTCTTTGCGATCGTCGCCTGCGGCGGGGGCGAGTCGCCGGAAAACACGGTCGCCAGCTTTGAGAAGGCGATCAAGAACGCGGACGTGAACGCGTTGATTGAGTGCTTTGAGCCCGAATACTCGAGCATGCTCAAGCAATTCCTCTCGATGTTGGGGGATGACCTGTTCACGGTCGAGGAGATGGTCTCGGAGATCTTCAACATGGAGGTCAATAAATCCGACCTGGCCAAGGCCAAGCTGACCATCATCGATAAAGAGGTCAACGGCGACCAGTGCGTGGCGAACATCGAGTTCGCGCTAGGGGGCCAGACGTCGAGGGAGACGGTGCCCATGGTCAAGATCGAGGGCAAGTGGTATTTCATGATCGACCTTGACTGACCGTTGAGGCGGTCGTTCCATCATCCTAAATAATGGGGGCGGGAATGAGACATGGCTAACCAATGCGCAAAGTGCGGGGCGGAGCTGAAGCCCGACATGAAGTTTTGCCAAAATTGCGGCGCCAAGGTAGAGGAGGCCGCGGGCGTGAGCCAAGTGGCCGGCGCCCAGCCGTTCCAACAACCGATGGGGCAGCCACCGATGGGTCAGCAGCCGATGGGTCAGCAGCCGATGGGCCAGCAGCCGATGGGCCAGCAGCCGATGGGCCAGCAGCCGATGGGCCAGCA
>WRCU01000158.1 GCA_009783805.1 Oscillospiraceae bacterium | reverse complement strand
GCCGCGCCATGTCGGACGATTGGTCTTCCAGGTCGGGCTCGCGGACCGCGACAACCTCCTTGCGGACGAAAGGCTCGGCGGAGACCGTCGTGCCCCTGCCCATGGTCTGTATCCTGGCCTTGGACCGCGGATAGGGCACGACAACGGACATGCCCTCCGATACCTTGGCGTGGCAGGCGAGCCGGAGCCCCCCAGCCAAGCCATCCGCGCCTAAAAAATCCCGTTCCTCCGGGCTCGGCGGATCACCGTCCCCGGCGCCCCCGGCATACGAAACCCTAACCTTGCACTTCCCGCATGTACCCTTCCCGCCGCAGGGGGAAGGGGGCGCGTACCCATTGGCCAACAAGGCTTCGAGGAGCGACGTACCTTCTTCCGCCTCGATCGGGCTCTCCGAACCGCCGCTCGTCACCCTCAGCTTCACCGACATAGCACCCCCGCAAGTCCCGTGCGACGCCTGCGGCCCCCATCCCGGAAGGCCGCGCGGCGCCTCTCATGGCCGATGGGCAAGACAACCCCGTCGACCGTCGCTACCCCCGCGCCTCATCCTCTATCGTTATGCCCTTTATGCCGTCGCCCGGATGCTGCGATCCCCTGCCGCCCTCGGGCCCGGCCGTCCCGCCCTTCGCGCCGCCTTGCCTGGGCCCGCCGTCGACGTCCATTATGAGGATCTTCTCGTCGGCGCGGGCGTCGGCCGCTTTAACGGGCCTTTGCGCCCTTCCCCCATTCGCCGGCTTGGCGTCGGGCCCTTCGTCCCCACCGAGGATCGCCATGGCGTCTTTTATGCTCTTCTCCACCTCATCGACGGTCAGCTGCTTGTTCCCGCACGAAGGGCAGTAGAGTATGCCCTTCTCCACTTCGGCGAGGCAGCCCCTGCAGAGCTTGAATCCCTTAAGGTGCAGGAGCTTCTCATTCACGTCCAGGAGCTTCCCGTTCACCGCGGCCGCCTCGCGGTACATGGCCTTCAGCGCCGCCCGCTTCTCCGGGTTCGGCTCCCTGCCGGCATGGCCGTTCCCGTCGTGGGCGTGCCTGGCCGCCAGGCCGGCCCCCAGCGGATCGTCGAAGGCGCAGTATTCCTTGCCTATCCTCATGAATATGCCGTCGAGCTGGGCGAGGTACTCCTTCTTAATTGAGCTCAGCCTCGAGGACTGCGTAAGCCGTTCCCTACGTTCCGAGACGGACGATGACACGCTCGCGACCTTGCTCCTAATGTTTTCGAACACCGGCATCGCCCACCCATCCGAATTTATTCGCACGCCAATCCCTCAGCCAAGGGTAAGCTGGCGGTACTTGCCTTCCGCCCCATCCCCTCCGTCGGGGCCCAAATCGCCCGAAGGCGCGTCCGCGCCTGCCGGGGGCCGTTCGCCGCCATTACCCCCCGCAAGCCCTAAAAGCGCGAGGAACCCATCCTCGCCCAATACATTAACGCCCATTTCCGCCGCCTTTGCAAGCTTGCCCCCGGCGCCCTCACCCGCCACCAGGTAGTCCGTCGCCTTCCCCACCCGCTCGGCCACCGAACCCCCGGCCTCCTCGACCATGCCCCTCGCGGCGTCCCTGGTCATGGACCGCAGCGTGCCGGTGAAGGCGAATGTCTTGCCGGCAGCGCGCCCGCCCCCCACGGCGGCCGCGACGGCATCACCCGGGCCCGCGGTCTCCCGAGCCCCCGACCCAGGGGCCGCCGATCCCAACCCGTATGAGGCCAGCCGCCTCATCATCCCCCCGATATCCGCATCGGCCACGCCCCGCATGAAGGACGAGACGGTGGCCTCGCCGATGCCGCCGATGTCGAGCAGCTCCTCGGCGGAGGCCCCCATGGCGGCCTCCAAGGAGCCGAACCTGGCGGCTATGGCCTTCGACGCGATGGCTCCCACATGCCTGATCCCCATCGCGAACAGGACCCTGTCGAGCCCGGCTGACCTCGAGCCCTCGACGGACCCCAGAATGGCGTCCACGGACCTTTCGCCCAGTCCGGGCAGGCCGATCATCTCACCCCGCCTGCCGCGCAGCAGGTATATGTCGTCAGGAGAGTCTATAAAGCCGGCGTCGATGAGCATGCCCGAGATGGCGGGCCCCATCCCGGCTATGTCCATGGCGTCCCTGGAGACGAAGTGGGCGAGCCTCCTCGACAGCCTGGCCGGGCAGCCCTCGCCCACGCATCTGTGGATGGGTCCGTCGGCGTCCCGTTCCAAGCGCGAACCGCATTCGGGGCATACCTCAGGCATCTCGAACGCGGCCTCGGCGCCCGTCCTCATGGCGAGGTCGACCCCGACCACCTCGGGAATGACGTCCCCCGCCTTGCGCAGCGTCACGACGTCGCCTACCCTGATGTCCTTGGCCCTTATGTACTCCGGGTTGTGGAGCGTCGCCCTCCGGACGGTCGAGCCCGCGAGCAGGATGGGGCTCAGCTCCGCGTTGGGCGTCACGGCGCCCGTCCTCCCGACCTGCAGCGTGATCCCCACGACGGTCGCCTTGGCGGTCTCGGCGGGGTACTTGTAGGCCGCGGCCCACTTCGGGTAGCGTGAGGTCCGCCCCAGCGCCTCCCTATGGCCCATGTCGTCCACCTTGATGACCGCGCCGTCTATCTCGTGGCCCAGGGAGTCCCTGAGGTCCCTGATGGCCTCGACCGCGCCCTTCACCCCGTCCCACCCCATGCGGACCGCGTAGCCCGGTATGACGGGGAATCCCAGCCCGCGGAGGGCCTCCAGCGACTCATGGTGGGTGGGGGGCCTATCGGCGCCCCGAATCCCCTGGATCTCATAGGCCAGGACCCTCAGGTCGCGACCTGCCGTCACATTAGGGTCCAGCTGCCGCAGCGACCCCGCGGCCGCGTTCCTGGGGTTGGCGAAGCCCGGGCGGCCCTCAGCCTCCGCGCGCGCGTTCGCCATCGCGAACCCTTCCTTGGGCATGTACGCCTCGCACCTTACCGCCAGGTACTCGATGCCCTCGCTCAGCCGCAGGGGCAGGTCCCTCACCGTCCTCAGGTTGGCGGTGACGTCCTCGCCCACCTCGCCGTCCCCGCGCGTCGCGCCCCTCACGAACAGACCGCCCTCATACTCCACGGTGACCGACAGGCCGTCGATTTTTTGCTCCACCACGTACGCCACGCCGTCGTCCCCAGGCAGACCCAGCGCGTCGCCCACCCTCGACATGAACGCCATGAGCCCGCGGTCGTCGAACACGTCCTGGAGGCTGAGCATGGGGACCTCATGCCTGACCTTCGCGAATCCCGACGATGGGGCCGACCCCACCTTCGCGCTCGGCGAGTCCGGCCCGACCAGCTCGGGGTGCCTCTCCTCCAGCTCGAGGAGCTCACGGAACATTCCGTCGTACTCCTCATCCGTGACGGTGGGCGCATCCAGCCCATGGTATGAGCGCGCGTGCCGGTTTATGGCCTCGGTCAGCTCCCTGACCCTCTCCTTCGCCTCCATGGGCCCCCTTCACGGCGGAAATTAGGGTAGCGCGGCGTAGCATGGGACCGTCACGACGCGCCATTCCCATCACGATGCGGACCAGTTTCCCTGCACCCGATAGCACGCGGCGCGGCGTAGCATGGGACCGTCACGACGTGCAATTCTATACCCTCATGCGCACCAACGCCTCGACGACGGAGTCGTACAGGGCCTCCACGATCATTGCCCTATATTCTTCCGACAGGAGCTTCCCCCTGTCACCCTCGTGGGTCATGAACCCCAGCTCCACTATCACGGTGGGGATGGTGGCCAGGCGCAGGACCGCCAGGCCCTCCCGCTCTATGATCCCGATGTCGTACGAACCCATCGCGGCGTGCACGTTGGATTGGACTATCGACGCCAGGTCCTTGCTCGTGAACGACCCGCCCGCGCCGGCCCCGTTGCTGTACAGCGTCTCGGTGCCCCTGTAGTCCGGGTTTCCCGGCATCGAGTTGATGTGTATGCTCAATGTCAGCTCGCATCCCCGCTCGTTGGCCATATCGGCTATTTTGAGGTAGTCGACGTCGACGTCCTCGGTGCGCGAGAGGCAAGGCACCAGCCCCCCCTCCGCCAGCCTTTCGCCGAGCCGGAGGGCGATTTCCAGGACCACGTGCTTCTCATACGTCAGCCCATAGCAGGTCCCCCAGTCATTCCCGCCGTGCCCGGGGTCGATGAAAACGCGGGCCCCTTCCAGCCCGTCGGCCTTGCCGCCGCCCCCCGTCGCATGGGCCGGCGTCACGGAGCCCTCCGAATCCGTGGCCGTCAGCCCCGTCGCCCCCGACGAGCCTTCGGCCCCCAGGGATTCTTCGTCGGGAGTGGGGATCGGCGTATCGTCCCACCCGGAAAGGCTTTCCGCCCCTGCCGAACCGTCGCCGGGCAGGCCGTCCGGGGCCCCGCCCGAGGCGTCGCCCGATCCGTCCGCCAATAAGGGACCCTCCGTCCCGGTACCCCCGCTTAAGTCGCCCCCAGCCGCGCCATGGCCGTCCGTAGGCGAGCCGTCCCCAGGCGTAGCCGAAAGGCCCGGCATGCCTGAGCCGTCGGCGTCCGGGTCGGCCCCGCCCGAGCCGACGATAGCAAACGCGGCTATGACGACGGCGGCGGCGGCCAGCAGGATGGCGGCGAACCTTACGCGCCTGAAGGCGTTGCCGCCCTTGCGCTTGAAGTATACGTTCGCTATGCCTTCAGTTCCTCCAATCCGCCGACGTCGGCGTAGAATGGCCTGAGGAATTCCGGCATCATGCCTTCCTCCCCGTTGATGCTGATGATGAAGCCTATCCCGAAGCGCTCGGAAAAACCCTCGATGAAAGAAAATATGTCGGCCATGCCGTCGGGCTCCGCGTTCGCTATGTAGTTCAGCCCGTCGATGAACACCGTCTCGATGTCGTAGTTCTGAGAGACGATCCCGCAGATGAAGCCCCTCAGCAGCCTAAGGTCGTCGATGCCGAACTCGCTGGCGTCGATGAACCTTACCATCCTGTCCAGCTTGTACATCAAGTCGTTGTCGTCGTCTATGAAGACGACCGTGCCCTTGGCGCCCTTCACCATCCGGTTGGCGGCGCTTACCATGGCCTT
>WRCU01000157.1 GCA_009783805.1 Oscillospiraceae bacterium | reverse complement strand
CGCTCTCCAGCTGGAACACGCCGGACGTCCTGCCCTCGCCTATCATGGCATAGACTTTCGGGTCGCGCATGTCCAGGGACTCGAGGTCCACGTCCACCCCGTGTCCCGCCTTTATGGCCTCGCACGCGTCCCTCATGACGGTCAGCGTCCTCAGCCCCAGGAAGTCGAACTTCAGCAGGCCCAGGTCCTCCAGGAGGTCCTTGTGGTACTGCGTGACGGTGATCTCGTCGTTGCGGGCCAAGGGGACGTAGTTCGTTATCTCCTCCTTGGTTATGACCACCCCGGCGGCGTGCGTCGAGGAGTGCCTGGGCATGCCCTCGAGCTTCCGGGCCATCCCTATGAGCTCAGACACGGCCACGTCGTCGTCCACCAGCCCGCGCAGCTCGCCGCTGACCTTCAGGGCGTTGTCTATCGTCATCCCCACGCTGAACGGGATCATCTTGGCGACCCTGTCCACGTCGCCGTACGGCATGCCGAGGACCCTGCCGACGTCCCTGACCACCAGCCTGGCGGCCATCGTGCCGAAGGTCGTCACCTGGGCGATGCGCTCCTTGCCGTACCTCCCGACGACGTAGTCGATCACCTCCTGCCTCCTCTCGATGCAGAAGTCGATGTCGAAGTCGGGCATGCTGACCCTCTCGGGGTTGAGGAACCGCTCGAACAGCAGGTTGTACCTGAGCGGCTCTATGCTGGTGATGCCCAGGCAGTAGGAGACCATGCTCCCTGCGGCGGAGCCCCTGCCGGGCCCCACGACGATGCCCTTCCCCTTCGCGTGGCTGACGAAGTCCCAAGTGATGAGGTAGTTGTCCATGAAGCCCATTTGCCTGATGACGGACAGCTCATAGTCTATCCGGCCTTCTATGCCCGGCCCGTAGTCAGCGCCGTAGCGGGCCTTCGCGCCTTCGACCGACAGCGACCTCAGGAGGCAGTACTTGTCCCGCCCTTCGCCGTCCACGTATTCCGGCAGCCTGAACACGCCGAACTCGATCGTGACGTCGCACCTTTCGGCTATCCTCACGGTGTTCCCGAGCGCCTCGGGAAACGCCCCGAACAGCGCGGCCATCTCGTCCGGGCCGCGGAGGTAGGCCTCCTCGGAGCCGACGATCCTGTCCTCGTCGCCCAAGGCCTTGCCCATGTTTATGCAGACGAGCGCGTCCTGAACGCGCGCGTCCTCCCTGCGTATGAAGTGGACGTCGTTCGTGCACACCAGCGGGATGCCCGTCTCCCGGGCGATCTTGACCAGTCCCTGGTTCACCGCGTTCTGCTGCGGGTGGCCCGTCGACTGCAGCTCCAGGAAGAAGCTCCCCCTGCCGAAGACGGCGTCCAACCTAAGCGCGATGGCCTTGGCCTCGCCCGGCCCCAGCCTCACGATGGCGTCGGGGACGTCCCCGGACATGCACGCGCTCAGGGCGATGAGCCCCCTCGCGTACTTCCTGAGGGTCTCCTCGTCCGTCCTCGGCTTGTAGTAGAACCCTTCGGTGTAGGCCAGCGAGACCACCTTCATGAGGTTCACGTAGCCTTCGTCCGTCTCGGCTAGCAGGACCAGGTGGCCGCTCTCGGAGTCCGCCCCGTACTCCTTGTCTTTGGCCGTCCTGCGGGCGGTGTAGACCTCGCAGCCGATGATCGGCTTGACCCCCTCCTCCCTGCACCTGCGGAAGAAGTCGGGCACGCCGTACATGACGCCGTGGTCCGTGATCGCAAGCGCGCCCATGCCCGCCCTCTTGCACGCGGGTATCAGGTCCTTCAGCCTGCAGGCGCCGTCCAGGAGGCTGTACTCCGTATGGACGTGCAGGTGCGCGAACTTGGCGGGCAAATCGCCGCCCCCGATGCTCCCGCCCATCGGCTCAGAGCCCCAACAGCGGCTCGACGACCGACAGGACGTCCGACTTCAGCCTCGCGAGGCTGGCCTCCGCGTCGGCCCTTTCCGGGGCGCTCACGCCGAAGTACAGCTTTATCTTCGGCTCGGTGCCGGACGGCCTCACGCATAGCCAGCCCCCGGCGTCTGTCCCATAATAGAGCGCGTTCGCGCTCGGCAGCCCCGTCCCCTCCAGGCGGCCGTCCGAATGCGCGACCGTGCCGGTCAGGTAGTCCCGCCCGAACGCGACCCCCGTCGCCCCGAACGGGCCCAGGCCCCTCGCCCTCAGCGCGTCCATGCAGCGGCCGATGCGCTCGCTCCCCTCACGCCCCTTGAGGGAGTAGGAAGAGACGCCTTCCAGGAAGTGCCCATATGAGCGGTACATCCCCTGCAGCCCCTCATATACGGTCATGCCCCTCTTCGCGTAGTGTGCGGCCATTTCGGCGACCAGCATCGCGGTGACCACCGCGTCCTTGTCCCTCACCGACGTGCCCGCGAGGTAGCCGTAGCTCTCCTCGAAGCCGAACAGGAAGCTCCAGTCGGAGTCCTCGTCCATCTCCTTGATCCGCTCGCCGATGAACTTGAAACCGGTCAGCACCTCCACCAGACCCACGCCGTGCCGATCGGCGATGGCCCTGGCCATCTCCGTGGTGACCATCGTCTTGACGATGAAGGGCTTCGCGGGCATGTCGCCCCTTTCGCGCCTCGAGGAGAGGATGTACTCCGCGAGCATGCAGCCCGTCTGGTTCCCCGTCAGGGTCACGAAGCCCCCGGAAAGGTCCCTCACGGCCAGACCCAGCCTGTCGCAGTCCGGGTCGGTGGCGATTATCAGGTCGATCCCTTCCTTGTCCGCCATGGCGACCGCCTCGGCGAAGGACGACCTCTCCTCCGGGTTCGGCGTGGCGACGGTCGGGAAGTCGGGGTCGGGCGCCTCCTGGCTGGCGACAACCCGCACGCCGGCGTAGCCGGTCTCGCGCAGGATCCTGCGCACCGGTACGTTGCCCGCGCCGTGCAAAGGCGTGTACGCGATCCCCAGCGCGCCGCCCGCGCCCTCGGAGACCTCCGGGTTTATCCGCAGGGCCTTCAGCATGCCCATGTACGCGTCGTCCAGCTCAGGCCCCACCACGGTCAGAAGCCCGGCCTTCTCGGCCTCGCCCCTGTCCATGGCCCGGATGTCCCCGTACCGGCCGGCCGCGCCTATACAGCGCGAGACCTCCTCCGAGGCTTCCAGGGAGAGCTGCGCACCGTCGTCCCCATACACCTTATAGCCGTTGTACTCCTTGGGGTTGTGGCTGGCCGTCACGACGACGCCCGCCGCGGCCCCCAGCCGCCTGACCGCGAAGGACAGCTCCGGGGTCGGCCTGAGCGAGTCGAACAGGTAGGCGCGTATGCCGCATTCGCAAAGCACCAAAGCCGCCTCGAGGCTGAAGGCGTCGGACAGCCTCCTCGAGTCGTACGCTATGACCACGCCTTTGCCGGGCGAACCCGCGTCCTTCCCCACCATGTAGTCGGCCAGGCCCTTGGTGACCCTGCGGACCGTATGCACGTTCATCCTGTTCGTGCCGGCGCCGATGAGGCCCCTCATCCCACCCGTGCCGAACTCCAGGTCCTTGTAGAACCTGTCCTCTATCTCCTTCTCGTCTCCCTTTATAGACTCGGGCTCCGCCCTGGTCACGTCCCCGAACTTAGGGCTGTTGAGCCATTCCAGGTATACTTCCATGCATTCCGCACCGGTCATGTCCGAACCGTCCGTGGGCCGCCCCCCGGACTTCCCCAATCGTTATTTGGCCTGCCTAGCCATTATATGCGTTTTTTCGCCTTGCGGACGCGGACCCGCACTCGCATGGCCGCCAGGACGGCCAGCGCGGCCGCCGGTACGGCCACGGCTGGGATTACCCAGCCATCTACGCCTCCGTATGCGCCCCCGCCCGGTCCCCTTCCGTAGGCGACCTCCCTGCCGTCCGATGCGACCTCCAGCCGAACCTCCCCGCCGACCGTCACGTATAGCCTAGGGTCGGCCGCCCTAGCCGCATCGCCGCCGGAGCCGCCCGCGTCGCCCACGCCCGGGTCGTCGGGGCCGTCCGATCCCGACCCGCCGGGGCTGACTGCGCCACCGTCCGCAACCGGGCCGAGCGTGAGCCAGAGCGCCTTCCCCTCAGTCACCGACACGTTCGCGAAGCTTTTGATCGGGTTCATGGGCCCGGTCAGGCGGGCCACCTCCCAGACCGCCACCGACAGCCGACCGCGACCGGCGCCCGCCAACCTGACGGAATGCCCGCCGCCGGCAGGCAAGGCCAGCAGGAACCCATCCCCATCGGGGTAGACGGCGATCCCCCCGATGGACGGGGCGTCGACCTCGCCGCCCAACACCCTGCCTGCCATGCCCCCTTCGCCGGTGAGGACCTCGATGTCGGCAGGCCCCTCCACGCGGACGAAAAAGGCGGAGACATCCCTGACCGGCTCCCAACCCGACCCCAGCGGCTTTGTCAGGGCCACGTACATGGCCGGGTTATGGGCGGTCCCCACCCTGTCGTTAAACCTGACCGACTGCCCGTCCATGCTGACGAAGAACGGGACTATGCGCGAGAACCCCAGCATGTAGGCGGCCAGCTGCCCGCGCGAGGGCGTCCCCCCTGACATGAGGCCCGCCACCCCGCCGAAGAACTCGGCGGCCGTGAGCCCCTGCGTCGCGGACGAAATGATCGCCTTGCCGTAGTAGTCCGCCCTGGTGGGGATGAGCTCCGCTATAGGCGCTATGAGGCCCGCGTATAGGTCAGGGTAGCCGTTCCCGCCGGCCTTGGCCGGGAACCCGGTCATGGTCAGGTACGCCCCGCCGACGGCCGAGAGGTATTCTCCGGGATCATCCACCAGGAACCCGCCCGGGTACGCGTAGCTGACCCCGTACCTGCCGAAGCCCCATTCGGCGAGCGGCATGTAGGCTATGAAGTCCTCGGCGTTGATCAGGTTGTGTATGCAGCCGTATGCCGCCGCGCCGCCGGCGGCGGGGTTTTGCGTCACGTTGGGGGTTGCGAATGTATAGGCGAAGACCTTTCCCTTGCCCACGGGGCCCTCGCCCCCCACCAGCCCCGCGGCCAGGAGGTTGGCCACGGCGGCCCCCCTGCTGTGCCCGGTGACCCATACCATTACGTCATCACGGCCATATAGGCCGTT
>WRCU01000156.1 GCA_009783805.1 Oscillospiraceae bacterium | reverse complement strand
GCCATGGTCGCGCTCCCCCTTTATATTATAAATGCTTCTGCTTCTTAATAGTCGCGGTCCCTCATGACCTCGACGAACGCGACGACGTTCTCCGGCGGCACGTCGGCCGGGACCTGGTGCGTGGGGGAGACGATGAACCCGCCGCCCTTTGCCATGATCCCGATGACCCTCCGAACCTCGTCCTTCATCTCGGCCGGGCTGGCGAAGGGCATCAGGCGCTGGGTCGATATGCACCCCCAAAAGCTCAGGTCCGCGCCGAAATCCCTCTTGAGGCTGGGCAGGTCGTAGATCTCCGGCTGCACGGTCTGGTAGACGTCCAGGCCGATGTCCACGAAGTCGCCGAGTATCTCCCTGTTGTCGCCGCATGAGTGGAAGGCTATGACCTTGCCCTTCGACTTTATCTTGGAAAACATCTCGCGGAGCCCGGGCCTCAGGAACTCGCGCCATATGTCCGGGCCCATTATCAGGCCTTTTTGCTGGCCGTAGTCGTCGCCTATGTAGAACCCGTCGACGTCGTGCCTGAGCGCCTCATCTATGAGCGCCAGGTTGAACGCGAGTATCCCGTCGAGTATGCGCCGGGCCTCCCCGGGATCCGAGAGGAAGTCGATCAGCAGCCGCTCCATGCCGCGCAGGCTCCACGCGCGCTCAAAGTACGAGAAGCTGATCTTGGCCAGCCTTACGGTATCCCTGCCGCCATCCAGGCATTCGGCCATGGCCGCCTTGATCGCGCCCACCCTGGGCTCCGGGAAGGCGTACCCCCCGTCGGAAGCCTCGCCCATCGGGTACTCGGTCACGACCCCTATGTCCTTGTCGGCCCCGCCCCTGTCCCAGACGACCCCGAACTCGTCGCGGAAGAGCCCGGGCGAGACGGCCTCGCCGCCGGAGTTGCATGGCACCTTCTCCACCATGTTGCCGGCCCAGGCGAAGAACTCCCCTTTCCCGATCCCGACCGAGGCGCACACCTTCGTCAGCTCATCCGAGGTGAGCTCCACGTTGTGCGGCACGCGGTCGGTCTCCCTATGGGCGATGGCGTCCAGGACTGTCCGGCGGTTCGTCATGCGGAGAATACTATTAGACTTCGCGCGCCAATGCAATCGCCGTGCCGGCGATTGACACGCGTTCGCCCTAAGTGTTAGCATTCCAGGCGGGAAGGTCGGCGCGACGGCAAGGGCTACTCATGGAGACGTACTCAAGCAGGTCGAAGAGGGCGGTTTGCTAAACCGTTAGCAGGGGTGACTCTGGCGGGAGTTCGAATCTCCCCGTCTCCGTAAGGCCGTCCATACGGCAAAGAGGATAGGCCCGACAGCCGATGCAAGGAAGATCGCGAGACGGCAATGATGCCCGCCTAACCACGTCCTATGCGGCTATCGGCGGTATCGCGCAAGCCGGTCTTTCGGCGCGTCAGGGCCTACGTCCCATATGGGCCGGCGGCCGGGCACGTACAATGAATGGGGGTGCGGCGGATGATCAGGTTCGGGGGACCGGTATTCGAGTCGGACATGAAGGCGGCCGGGGCGGGGGAGAGCCACGGGGCCAAGGGCGACCCTAGGCTGATCGCCAGGTCGCACAGGCTGAAGGGCTATACGGCGGCCTACGTGCCGCACGTGGAGCTGAGCGACAAGGAGCGCGTCAGGGAGATCCGGGAGGCCTTCGCGGCGGAAGGCGTCATGCTCGCCGAAGTGGGCTATTGGCAGAACATCACCGACCTCGACGCGGAGGTGAGGAAAAAGCATCTTAAATGCCTCACCGACGCCATGTACCTGGCCGAGGAGGTTGGGGCCCGGTGCGCCGTCGACATATTCGGCTCATACGTATATGGAAACGGGAACACGTCGTTCGTGGCCGAGAACTTCTCGGAGGACGCCTTCGCCGACGCCGTGGACATAGCCAGGGGTATCATAGACGAGGTTAGGCCAAAGTCCGCGTACTTCACGTACGAGATATTCCCGTTCAACGTGGTCGATTGCCCCGAGTCGCTCGAGAGGCTCATAAAGGCCGTGGACCGCGCCCAATTCGGGGTCCACCTCGACCTTGCGAACCTCATCAACTGCCCGAGGGCTTACTTCGCTTCCGGCGAATTGATGAGGGACTGCGTCAGGCGGTTCGGCGACAGGATAGTCGCGGCCCACGTCAAGGACATCAAGCTCAAGGAGCCCGCCATCAGCGTCATATTGAACGAGGTCGTGGCCGGGACCGGCGGGATAGACATGCACGCCTTCGTAAGGGGGATCCATGGGCTGCCCCAGGACGTGCCGTTCATGATGGAGCACTTGGCCGGCGAGGCGGAGTATGACCAGGCGGCCGCGTACATACGCAAATGCGCGGCGGATGAAGGAATAAAGATCTGACGCCCCATTCCCGGAGGTGATCGGCACGCCAACCGTGAAGGCGAACGGCATAGAGGTGGGTTACTTTGAGAGGGGCTCGGGAAGGCCGCTGCTCCTCATCATGGGGCTGGGCGCCCCGGGGGGTCTATGGGAAAGGCACCTCGAGGGGTACGCCGGGAGATTTCGATGCATAGTGCCTGACAACAGGGGGGCGGGGTCTTCCTCCAAGCCCAAGGGCGACTACGACACGGCGACCATGGCCCAGGACGCCGTCGCGGTGATGGACGGACTGGGGATAGGGGAGTTCGGCGTTTGCGGCATATCCATGGGCGGCGCCATAGCGCAGAGGATCGCGGCCTCATGGCCCGACAGGGTCAGGGGATGCGTGCTGACCGCCTCTTGGGCGTACTGCGACGAGTACATGAAGGGCGTGTTCAGGATGCTGACCCTTACGCGGGCCGCGCTGGGCGCCGAGGACTTTGCCAGGATGTTCGCGCTTTGGCTATATTCAGGCCGTACGTACGCCGAAACCCCATGGGTCATAGATGACCACGTTAAGGGCGGGGCCGAGGATCCGGACCCGATGCCGGCCCACGCGTTCGAGGCGCAGGCCGCCGCGTGCGTCGGCCACGACATGCGCGGCGGGTTGGGCGGGATAAAGTCGCCGACCTTGATAACGGCGGGCGACGCGGACATATTCACGCCCATCCGGTGCTCCGAATACCTCCATGGCCAAATAAAGGGATCTAGGCTCGAGGTCTTCGAAGGCCTGGCCCACACGCACCATTGGGAGGACATAGCAAGGTACAACGGCCTCACGGCCGAATTTTTGGGCGGTTGCTGAGCGGCGGGGCAAAACGCCGCGCCGTTCGGACCGCATAGGCGGCTTATAAGGCGGCAAAGGACGGAGCGTGGACTGCGATGGGACATAAGAGGCACACGGTGGCGCTGGCTGGGCTGGGCAACCGCGGGAAGCTCCACCTGAGGGGGATCCTCAGGAACGCCGACAGGTTTGAGCTCAAGGGCATATGCGACATCAATGGGAGAAAGCTGGAGGAGGCCTCCAGGGAGAACGGCATCAAGGAGACGTTCGCCGACGCCGGTGAGATGCTGGCATCGACCAAGCCGGACGTGTTCGTCTTCGTCACGCAGCCCGACGTGAGGCTGCCGATGGTCGAGCTGGCCGTAAGGCACAAGGTGAGGGGCCTGGCGTTCGAGAAGCCGATGGCCACCTCCCTGGCGGAGGCGCATGCGATCACGCGCCTCTGCGAGGAAAGCGGCATCAAGGCGGTAGTCAGCCATCAGCAGAAGTACCTCACCTCCATGCAGGCGATGAAGCGGGTCGTGGATTCCGGGGACATAGGGAAAATAACGCAGATTAACGTGTCGACGAAAGGCTGGATGTCACCCATAGGCACGCATTATATGGACTACGCAATATGGGCCAACGGCGGCAGGAAGGCCAAGTGGGTGGTCGGACACGTCAACGGGAAGGGGAAGCTGTCGGACATAAGCCCCTCGCCCGACTACGCCATGGGTCAGGTGGAGTTCGAGAACGGCGTCAGGCTGTTCACCGAGAACGGCTACCTATCGAAGGCGCGCTTTCCGGCCGACGAGAAGTATTGGCTGGACAACAGGATCACGGTCTATGGGACGACGGGCTACGTATGGGCCGAGACGGACGGCATCTGGGGCGGCTGCGTGCGCGGGGAGCTCCAAGGCGGGCAAGGCGGCACATGGGGCGAGCAGGAGCCCGACCTGCAGGTGGCCTACCTCTCCGACTTCGCCGACTGGCTCGACGACGACGCGAAGGTCCACCCATGCAACATAGGCGTCTCCTACCATGGGTATGAGATCCTCGAGGCTCTCTGCGCCAGTGCGATAGGGAACAAGGTCGTCAGGTTCCCGGTGGACGTGGGCTCGATGCCGGACATGATCTCCGTCATGAGGGAGACGCTGACGTGACGCCGTAAAGGGCGCGGTTGGCTGGCCGAACCCACGGGCATCGGCGACGGGCTTCGGAATGGGTGGCGCGAATGGGTGTTAGGTACGGGTTCCAGACTTATACGTGGCAGATGTCGCTGGATAGGTACGCCGGCGAGATACGCCACATATGCTCCGTCGTGAGGGAAAGCGGGCTGGACGCCCTGGAGGCGGAGATATGCATGCTTCGGGGCGTCTTCGACGACGCCGGGTCGATGGCCTCGATACTGCGCGAGGAAGGTGTGGGGTTCTTCGCGCTATGCCTCGTGTGCGACTGGCTGGGCGACGGCGAGTCGCCGGAGGAGAGGACGCTGGCCGACCGGGCGATCGGGTTCGTGAAGGGCTTCGCCGAGCCGACCTTGCTGCTGTGCCAGATGCCCCAGGGAGACAGGGCCGAGCTCAGGGTGAGGCAGTCCAACGCGTTGAAATGCGTGGGCGCGGTCGCCGAGAGGGCCGCCGCCTCGGGGGTCAGGTGCGCTTTCCACCCGAACTCCCCCATAGGCTCGGTGTTCCGAACCCATGAGGATTACCTCACGCTGCTCGACGGCCTAGACGGGAGGCGGGTCGGGTTCGCGCCGGACAGCGGGCACATAGTCAAGGGCGGAATGGACGTCTACCGCATCTTTAAAGACCATGCGCGGATCATCACCCACGCGCATTACAAGGACATAGGCCCGGGCGGCGACTGGAGGCTGATGGGGGAAGGGTCCACGGACTTCCCGCGCCTTTCCGG
>WRCU01000155.1 GCA_009783805.1 Oscillospiraceae bacterium | reverse complement strand
TGCCTCGGCCGCTCACGCGTTCCAGAAGTCGTTCACGATGGCCCCCAAGGTCGCGGGGTCACGAAAGTGCGTTACGGGGTCCCAATGGCGCGGCAATAGGCCCGAATAGCGCTCCGATGAGTAGCGTTCGTCGATCAGGAGCACGCACCCACGGTCACCCTCGGTGCGGATGACGCGCCCCGCGGCCTGCATGACCTTGTTTATTCCGGGGTAGACGTACGCGTACTCGAACCCGGCGCCCTCGTCGTCGTCGAAGTACTCGCGGATGATGTCCCGCTCGAGGCATACCTGCGGCAGGCCCACGCCGACCACTACGGCCCCCGACAGGCGGTCGCCGACCAGGTCTATGCCCTCGCCGAAGAGCCCCCCCATGACCGCGAACCCGACGAGCGTCCCCGGCCCCGGACCGTCGAAACAGCCCAGGAAGGCGGCCCGCTCGCCCTCGGACATGGACGGCCTCTGGGCTATGGCGGTCACGTTCGTGGGGAGCGACGAGGAGAACAGGGAGTGGACCTCGCCCAGGTAACGGTACGAAGGGAAGTAGACTAGGTAGTTGCCCTCCCTCTGGGAGACGAACGAGCGGATCATGGCCGCCACCCTGCCGTAGGAGGAACCGCGGGCCTTGAAGGAGGTCCCCGTGTTCACGTCCATCATGACGAGCAGGTTGGACTGGTCGAAGGGCGACGGGTACGCGACGGCGTCTGCGTCCGGTCCGCCGCCCAGGAGGCGGGAATAGTAGGGCAGCGGGGTGAGCGTCGCCGAGAAGAATATGGACGAGGCGGCCTTGTCCAGGACCTTCCCTACGCTCCTCGAAGGATCGGCGCAGTATAGGCGCGCGCGCAGGTCGCCCGCGGACTTCTCGAGATAGGACCTGTATGAGGCGTCATAGTCGTGGTAGACGCGGGAGAATTTCAATATGCCGAAGTACAGGTCCAGCAACCCGTCCCTGTACGAGGCGTAGCCCCCGTCGCCGGCCGACCAGTCCGACATAAGGAACTCGTCCACCGCCTCCGAAAAGTTCTCGGCCAGCGCGGCCAGCACCTCGGGCGGCCGCTCCGAGACGCGGAAGGCCACCTCATCCGCGTCCATCGACTTCCTATGGTCGCGGATGCACCTTTCCAGGGCCCTAAGGGGCTTCGAGACCTTCGGGTTGGCCTTGCCCATGGCCTTGCGCAGCGCGGTGACCGCGCGCCCCGATATCTCGGCGGAGTACATCTCCCTGGCCCTCTCGACCATGTTGTGCGCCTCGTCTATTAGGAAGACGTGCCTGCCCGGCTCCGCGTTCGGTCCGAAGTAGCGCCGCAGGTAGGCCGAAGGGTCGAAGGCGTAGTTGTAGTCGCAGATGATCACGTCGCACCACAGCGATATGTCGAGCGAGAGCTCGAACGGGCACATCATGGCCCGCAGGGCGTAGGCGCGCAGCGAGTCCGCGTCGAACGCGTCGCCACCCGCGAAGAGCTCCCTGACGGCCCCGTTCAGCTTCGTGTAGTAGTCGGCCGCGTATGGGCAGTGCTCCGGGTCGCAGCTGCGCGACTCCATCAGGCACGACTTCTCCTTCGAGGTCAGCGATATGGACTTCACGGACAGCCCCTTCCGCCTGAGCAGGCCCAAGGCCTCCTCGGGCAGGCGCGCGCCCACCCCCTTGGCGGTGAGGTAGAATGCCTTGTCGGCGTGGCCCTCCCCGATCGACTTTATGGCCGGGTACAGGACGCCCATCGTCTTGCCGAGGCCCGTGGGCGCCTGCAGGTACAGCCTCCCGCGGTCCCTGATGGCCCTGTACGCCTTGGCGGCCAGCTCTCTCTGGCCCTGGCGGAACGTCCCGAACGGGAAGGACAGGCCCTTGATCGACGCGACGCTCGCTTCATGCCAATCCGCGAGGATGACGAGCCAATCCGCGTACGGCGCGATGAGCGCGGCAAAGAACGTGGCCAGGTCACCCTTGGTGAATAGCCTTTCGTATGAGCATTGCGCCCCGGAGTGTATGCTGGCGTAGACGAGCCGCAGGCAGACGACGTCCAGGCCGTGCAGCTCGCAGTATATGTGGCCGTAGCATCTCAGTTGCGCCCAATGGTGGGGGTTGTCGTCGCCGACCCGCTCGGGCGGCACCGTCACCGTCTTGATCTCGACCAGCGTCGGGGTCGCCCCGCCCATCACGCCGTCTATGCGCCCCCCGACGAGGAAGTCCCTCCCGGCCGCCGTCACGGCGAGCTCGACCGCGACCTCGGACTCCATCTCGGAGGCGAGCTTCTTTTGGATCTTCCTATGCGTCCTGGCGCCCTCGTGCATCCTGGCGGGGGGCATGTAGTCCGTCTGGCCTATGCTCCCCGACGCCATCGAGTACGCCACGAGCGCCCCGACCGATATGCTCTGTGTCCCCGGCATGGCCACCGTCCCTTTGACGTTCGCTTCGGCCAACGGAAAGCCGCAATCATTAATTATATAATAGGGTGGCCATGATGCGGAACGCATAGGCGGCTGAGCCGACCGATGCCGAACCGTGCGGCATAAGGGGGGCCTACCCATGTATCCGTTACCCACGCGGCAGGTGCACCTGGACTTCCACACGTCACCGCTGGTCAAGGACGTCGGCGCCTCGTTCTCCAAGGCGCAGTTCCAGGCGATGCTGACCAAGGGGCGCGTCAGCAGCGTCACGGTATTCGCCAAGTGCCACCACGGCATGTGCTACTACCCCACCGATATAGGGATCAGGCACCCGGGGCTATCCTTCGACCTGCTGGGATCACAGATGGAGGCCGCCCACGAGATCGGGGTGCGCGCGCCCGTATACGTCACGGCCGGATGGTCGGCCGCCGACGCGGAGAGCCACTTGGAATGGCAGGTCAGGGACTTCCTGTGGAGGTGCGTCCCCAGCTGGTACGACGCCGGGGCGGACCCGAGCGCCCCGATCCCGCAGAACGCGTGGAGGTACCTGTGCCTTAACGACGGTTCGTACGCGAGGCACGTGTACTCGATCATAAGGGAGGTATGCGGCCGGTACGAAAGGGTCGACGGCCTGTTCGTCGACATAGCCCTGCTCGAGGGGACCTGCTACTGCGCCGAGTGCCGGGCCGGCATGGAGGCCATGGGCCTGGACCCGAACCGCAGGGCCGACGCCAGGGCGTACTACGTGGGCAGGCGCAGGGACTTCATGGGCAAGGTCAGGGCCATACTGCACGGCCGCCACCCGGAGGCGACGCTCTTCTTCAACTCCGGCGGCGCGGACATATACATGCCGGAATTCCACGGGGGATCCACGCACTTTGAGATAGAGGACCTGCCGACCTCATGGGGCGGATACGACAAGATGCCGCTCAACGCGCGTTACTTCTCCCGCACGGGCAAGAGCTACCTCGGGATGACGGGCAAGTTCCACACGAGCTGGGGTGAGTTCGGCGGCTACAAGTCCGCGGAGGCTCTGAGGTACGAGGCGGCCGCCATGCTCTCCTACGGGGCGGGGTGCTCCATAGGCGACCACCTGCACCCCGACGGGCTGATGGATGAGGCTACCTACGACGCGATCGGCCACGCGTACGGTTACGCGGAAGCCTTGGGGGACTACGCCTTCGGCAACTCGCCGACCTCAAAGCTGGGGATATGCCTCTCCGGCGACGCCGAGTCCGACCAGGGCCTGGCAAGCATGCTCCTGGAGACGCAGAACGACTTCGGGGTGGTCATCGGCTGCGACTTCGGACCGTACACGACGGTCATCCTCCCCGACTGCGCGTCGCTGAGCGCCGAAGCCGAGGAAAAGCTCAAGGCATTTTTAGCTGGGGGCGGCAAGGCGCTCCTTACGGGGACGAGCCTCCTGCGCGAGGGCAGGTTCGCGCTGGACGTGGGGGCCGAATGGGCGGGCCCGCCGAAGACGGACATGGACTACGTGGAGGTCGGCGACGCACTGGCCGAAGGGATGGTGCGGGCGCCGGTCCTATGCTACCTGCCGGCCGAGAGGGTGACGGCGACGGACGGCGACGTTATGGCGCATACGCTGGAGCCGTACTTCCCGCGGACGTACGGGGCCTACTTCGGGCACAGGAACGCCCCATACGACAGGGCGGCGCCTAGGGGGGCCGCGGCCGTGCGGAAGGGGGGCGTCATATATCTCTCGCACCCCGTATGCAGGATGTACAGGAGGTACGCGAGCCCGCAGCATAGGGCCATGCTCATCAACGCCCTGAACCTGTTGCAAGGCGATAAGGTCCTTTGGGCCTCCCTGCCCACGGCGGGGCGCGCGACCCTATCGGAGCAGCCGGACAGGCGGCGCTACTGCCTGAACTTACTGTATGGCCCGCCGGTCAAGAGGGGCTGCGTCGAGCTTCTGGAGGACTTCCCCACCATATATGGCGTGCCGGTGCGGATACGGACGGATAAGGATATCAGGCGCGTATGGGAGCCCATAGGCGGGGCGGAGATCCCGTTCGCCCAAGACAAGGAAGGGGGCACGGTCAGCCTCACCGTACCTAGCCTTAAGAGCCACGCTCTGGTGGTGTTGGATTATTGAGAGGCGGTAAAGCCCGAGGCAGTATCGTTACATAAGCGAGATATACCGCAACGTGGCCGCGGGCGACCAAAATGACAGGGACGGGAATGAGCGGCTCATGCATGAGATGCGCGGTGAGTGCCAGGATTACCTGAACGAGTACGTGAACCTGTTTACCGTCAATAATTGACCGTCAGTCTTGCCGAGCTTAGCCCCAGCCGTACGCCGCGAAGCTATTCCGGACCATGGTTGGTGAAGAGGTACAGCCCCTCCTTGCCGGGGGCCACGATGTCCGGCAGGCCGTTGCCGCTCAGGTCGTGGAGCCATAGGTAGATTCCCACGCCCGAATGCCCCTTGGCCGGGTCGCCGCAGTCGACCACGTGGCGGTACAGGCCGCCGTCGCGGAACTTGTAGTAGCATATGAAGACGTCGCCGTCGTCCCCGGGGTCGTTGCCGTTGTGCGCCTTGTAGCGCTTCCCCGTGACCAGCTCGGGATTACCGTCGCCGTCGATGTCGGCCAGCTGCATGTCGTGGTACTGCGACCAAGCGCCGTCGATCACGCGCTCCTCCCAGGT
>WRCU01000154.1 GCA_009783805.1 Oscillospiraceae bacterium | reverse complement strand
GCCCGATCGAGTGGAGGTTGGCCATTATGAGGTCGCCGCGCACGCGCAGCGAGTCCATGCCATCCGTCTCCTTGATTTTCTCCTCGTGGGAATCCGCCTTTTTTTTGCATCGGGCGGCGTTCCTGCCCGCCAGCTTAACGAGCTCGCCCCTAACCTGCTCGAGTAGGGACCCTACCTTCTTGCCCGCGTAGTAGGCTTCGACGGTTTCCGACAAGGTGCCGAACCCGGCGACGCGCGTGGGGGCCGCTATTTCCGCGCAGCCGCATGCCGCGGCGGACTCTTTTGGGAAATTCATGAAATGGAAGTCCGCCACGTCCAGGCCGAAGCCGCCCGGCCCAAGGCCGCCCGAGTTATCCGGGTCCTTGGTCGCATCCCCGCCCGCGTCCTTGGTCGCATCCCCGCCCGCGTCCTTGGTCGCGTCCCCGCCCGCGTCGGTGCCGGTCGGCTTCGGCTTAGGCCTCGCGTACAGGACGTATCCCTTAGCCCCGTTCGATGAGGCCTCCGCGCACACCTCCCTTATCCTCCCCAGCAAGGCCGACCTCTCGCCTTCGCATAACGCCGAGGCGGCGACGTCGGGGCCGACTCCCGCCAGGAAGCAGACCTCGCCGGCGAGGAACGGGCTGAAGCCCATGAGCCTGTCGACCAACAGGCCCTTGACGGGAGTCTCGGGCCAGTCGCCCAAGGCTTCCGAGGCGCGGTCCGGGTGCGCCTTGCCCTGCGTGGGCGGGGGCGCGTAGCGCCGCGCGGGCATGACCTCACGCACGCTGCTCATGCTGGGGTCCACGTGCTTGATGGCGTCGTGTATGAAGCCTTCCTCGTTGATTAAGATGATGTTCGAGTGCTTCCCCATAATTTCAACGACCAGCCTTTTGATGGTGGGGTCGCCGAGCTGGCTCCACGTGCGCACGCCTATCTCGACCACACGCTCCATGTCGGACGCGGTCACCGAGATCACCCTTCCGCCCACCAGGTACTTGCGCAGGAGCATGCAGAAGTTCGGCGCCGCGCCGGGGCTCTCCTTTGGGATGCCGGTAAGGTGGATCCTGGGGGCCGATGGGTTCGCGGACGCCAGAAGCCTATGGCTCGCGCCGCCCGCGCGGACGGTGAGGATGATGCCGTCCCTCTCGGGCTGGGAAACCTTCTCGACCTTCCCCCCGGATAAAAGCGCGTTCAGCTCGCCAGCCATGCATAGGGCGAAAAAGCCGTCGAATGGCATGATCTATATTGACCTTCCTAAAGGGATGCCAGGGCGCTTAAGCCCTGTTCGGGAGGGGCACGGCGACCTTCGCCTCGATGAACGGCGAAAGGTACCTGTCGGGCGGCCTTTCGTCGGACGCCAACGTTATCCTCGCCCCCAGCCCGTTCAACGTGGAGACTATGTCCTCGTACCCGCGGCTTATGTGCTCGACCCCGCGTATGTATGTGACCCCGTCCGCTATGAAGGAGGCGAGTATCAGGCTTATGCCCGAGCGTATGTCGCCCGCGTCGACCCAGCCGCCTTTCAGGCCCTCGCGGCACCCGTGCACGACCGCGCAGCCGTCCCTCAGCTCTATCTTCGCGCCCATCTTCCTCAGCTGCTGGCAATGGTCGAACCTGAACGGGTAGATCCTGTCGTTGATGACGCTCGTCCCGCTGGCCTTGAGCAGGAGCGACGTGAAGGGCTGCTGCAGGTCCGTCGCGAACAGGGGGTACATGCCCGTCTCGATCTTGATGGGCCTCAGCCTCCCGCAGGCGGAGACGGTGACGTGGTCGCCGCCGTGGGTGACTTTCGCCCCCACCTCGCTGAGCTTGGCTATGCATGAGTCGAGGTGCTCGGGTATGACGCCGGTCACGGTCACCTCGCCTTCCGTGACGGCCCCCGCCACCAGGAGCGTGCCGGCCATGAGCCTGTCCGGGATGGCCTGGTGCGGGCAGCCCGTGAGCTTCCTGACCCCGTCGATCGTTATCCTGTCGGTCCCCGCGCCCGAGACCCTAGCCCCCATCTTGTTGAGGAAGACGGCGACGTCGACGACCTCGGGGTCGCGCGCGGCGTTCAGGAGGCGGGTCCTGCCGTCCGCCTTCACGGCGGCGAGCATGTGGTTTATCGTTGCGCCCGAGGTGATGGTGTCGTAATGGATCGTGGCGCCCTTCAGCTTGCCGTTGACGGCGACCTCATAGCGGTCCTTCGATTGCGTGACCTTGGCGCCGAGCATCCTGAAGCCCTTGATGTGCTGGTCTATGGGCCTCGGGCCTATGTCGTCGCCGCCCGGGTTGCCGACCGACACCCTGCCGAACCTAGAGAGGAGGGCGCCCACGAAGTAATAGGCCATCCTGATCCCGGAGGCGGGCCTTTCGGGCACGTCCGATGAGCTGAGGCCCGACGGGTCTATGGTGAGCGTGTTCCTGCTGCGCTTGGTGACGTCGGCGCCCAGAAGCCTTGCTATCTCGCAGACCGAGGCGATGTCAGCGATCTCCGGGACGTTCTCGAGGGTCACCTCGCCATCGGCCATGCATGCCGCGACCAATAGGGCGAGGGAGCTGTTCTTGGATCCGGGGACCCTTACCTCGCCTTTAAGCGCGTCGCCGCCGTCGATTTGGAACCATCGCATATATGAGGCTGCTGCCTTTCATTTTGCCGTAATTGTTACGGATATGTTAACACGTGGCGATGCGCATTTCAAATATGCCTAGTTAAGTCGGTCGGGCGATAATATACCGGTTATACTGTCCGCGTGTCAAGCGCCCGTCATTCCATGTCGAGGTGCATCTTGGCGGTCGGAGGCCAGAAGGCCCCGTCGATGGCGGCCAGGTCCGAGTCGGTCAGCCTCAGTTCGGCCGCCGCTCGGTTCTCGGCCACATGCCTGGGGGAGGAGGCCTTCGGGATGGCCGCGACGCAGCCCAACCTTAGCGTGAAGGCGAGCATCACCTGCGCCACCGTGGCCCCATGGCCCTCGGCTATGGCCTTGAGCACCGGGCTCTCGAAGGCGTCGCCGCCCATCCTCCTCAGGCTGCCGGCCTGGGCCAGCGGGCAGTAGGCCATGGTCGCGATCCCATGACGCCTGAGCCATGGCATGAGGTCGTACTCGATGCCCCTGGAGGTGACGTTGTACAGGACTTGGTCGACGCAGCAGCCGTCCCCGCCCGGTATGGCCAGCAGCTCCCCCATGTCCGCGACGTCGAGGTTCGAAACGCCCCACCTCCTGGCCTTGCCCCGGCGCACCAGCTCCGCCATGCAGCCGACGGTCTCCGCGAGCGGGACCGGGCCGCGCCAGTGGAGCAGGTATATGTCCGCGTGGTCCGTGCCGAGCCTTTTAAGGGATGAATCCAGGCTGGAAAAAATCGCCGGCCTTCCGGCGTTTTGGGGGCATACCTTAGTGACGAGCGTATACGAATCCCTGGGCACTCCCTTTAGGGACTTACCGACGAAGGACTCCGTGGCGCCGTCCCCGTACATCTCGGCCGTGTCGATCAGGCCCATGCCCAGCCCTATGCCCAGCCTCAGCGACGCGGCCTCCTCGGCGCGGTCGGCCGCCCTCTCCCCCATCCGCCATGTGCCCATGCCCAGGCAGGGGATGGGCAGGCCGCCCGCGTCGACGGTCCGCAGCCCCATCCGCTACGACTTGTTAAAGGAAGAGGACAGGTCCGCCGGGCCGACGCCGCCTTTTTGGCCGGACTTGGCCTTTGAGCCTTTCACCTTTTCATTTAGCAGGGAGAGGAACAGCTCCTCGTCCACCGGTATGTCGGCCCACTTGCCCGTCCAGCACGAGAGGTGCATCGCGTTCGATATCTGCAGGCCCTTCATGCCCTCGTAACCCGGGGCCATGAGCGGGGCGCCCTTAAGGATGGCGTCGACGAAGTTCTGCGTAATGGCCGCGTGGCCCCCGTCCTGCCCGTGCACCGGCACCAGGCATTCCCAGCATTCCGGCTGCGCGAAGCCGCTCTTGCTCGTCCTAAGGAACTCGGCCGACGACGACCTCAGCTTGAACAGGCGCAGCTTGCCGTTCTCGACCAGGATCTTGCCCAGGTCGCCGGAGATCTCGAACCTGTTCGTCCCGGGCGTCTCGCCGGTCGACGTGACGAAGACCCCGGTGGCGCCGCCTTCATACTCCACGTAGGCGGTGACGTCGTCCTCGACCTCGATTTCGTGGAACTTGCCGTAGCCGCAGAAGGCCATGACCCTCTTCGGCAGGCCGCAGGTCCACTGCCATATGTCGAGCTGGTGCGGGTCCTGGTTGAGGAGCACGCCGCCGCCCTCGCCGGCCCACGTGGCCCTCCACCCGCCGGAGTCGTAGTAGGACTGGGTCCTGTACCAGTTGGTGATGATCCAGTTCGTGCGTATGATCGCCCCTATCTCGCCGGCCGATATGAGCTCCTTCACCTTTTGGTAGATGGGCGCGGGGCGCGTGCTGAACATGATGCCGAACACCTTCCCGGAGGCGGCGGCCGCCTCGTCCATCAGCCTCACCTGCTTGGTGTAGACGCCCGCGGGCTTTTCCGTCATGACGTGGAGGCCCTTGGCGAAGGCCTTAATGGCGATGTCCGGATGGAGGTAGTGGGGCGTGGCGATGATTATCGCATCGATCTCCCCGGACGCGACCATCGCCTCGGCCGACTCGAATGCCTTATAAGCGCCGGTCGCCGCCGCCCGCCGCAGGGCGGCCGGGTCGTCGTCGCATATGGCCGTGAGCTCGGCCCCCTTCACCTCGCCGCGCGCGAGGTAGGCCATGTGGCCGGTGCCCATGTTCCCCAATCCCGCTATCCCGAACCTGACCTTCTCCATCGACCCATGCCTCCTTATATTGTCATTTTAAGCCCTACGTCCGTCATTGCGAGGATGGATCGCCACGTCGCTATCGCTCCTCGCGATGACACCCCTTATGCCCGTCATTGCGAGGATGGATCGCCACGTCGCTATCGCTCCTCGCGATGACACCCCTTATGCCCGTCATTGCGAGGAGCCTTGCGACGAAGCAATCCAGCCCGTCATCCCGCCCTTACCCTATGGTCGCGCCGATGCCGGACAATGCCTTCATCAATGACTCATGCGCCATACGGAACTTCTTAAGGTCGCTCTC
>WRCU01000153.1 GCA_009783805.1 Oscillospiraceae bacterium | reverse complement strand
GCATCCATCCTGCTGCCGATGGGCCTGGAGGCGGCCTGCGCCGGCGCCACCGTCGGGACTTCCATAGGCGCCGTGGTGGCCGCCGCGTTCCTCATCCGCTCGCATCGCTCCAACAGGCACGTCTATGAGTCGGTGCCGCACGTGATGGGCGGGGACGCGGGGGCGGGTCCGCGCACGGCCTGGGGCGCGGGGGCCCTTCTGCGCAGGATCGGCTCCTACTCCGTCCCGATCGTCCTCACGATCGGCCTGCAGTACGCCGGGAACCTCATCGACGTGGCCGTGACCAAGTCCAGGCTCATGTCGGGCGGCTTTATAGAGGCCGAGGCCTCGCAGCTCTACAGCCACCTCTACAAGTACCAGCAGCTGCTCAACGCCCCCATAGCCATATCCGCGGCACTCGCGGCCACGATACTGCCGGCGGTCGCCGCCGCCATCGCCTCGGGCGACAGGGAGGCCCTGAACGGCAGGGTGGGATTCGCGTACAAGCTATGCTTCAGCGTCACCATCCCCTGCATGGTGGGGTTCACCGTGCTCAGCGGGCCCATATACGGCCTGCTCAAGTACGGCGACGGGTCGGACCTGCTCATGTACGGCTCGGCCTGCCTGGTCCTGCTGGCCACGGTGCAGATACAGACGTCCATCCTCCAGGGGCTGGGCAGGCTATACGCCGTCAACAGGAACCTCATGCTGGGCATAGCCGCCAAGATCGCGCTCAACTACCTGCTCGTCCCGATCCCCGGCCTGAACATCAAGGGCGCGATCATAGGGAGCGTATTCAGCTACTTGATACCCATCGCGCTGAACGCGGCCACGCTGAAGGGCCATTCGAGGAGGAACCCAGGGATGGCCGTCGACCGGGGCGCCCGCGCCCATCTATGGAAGCCGCTGGCGTCGTCCGCCTACATGGGCTTCATCGTCTTCATCTCGCACCGGCTCGCCTGCCTGGCGCTGTCCTTCGTGCCGTCCCCCTACGCCGTGGAGGCCATCGCGAGCGTGGCGGCCGTGGCCGCGGGGGTCGCCTCATACCTTTACTTCCTGCGGTCCTTCAAGGGGATAGACGCGGAGATGCTGGACATGCTGCCGAGGAGGATGGCCTCCAAACTGGCCAGGCTGATCGAAAAATAGCGCCTAGCCGCGCGCTACCGGAACAGGCTGACGTCGAATATGCCGCGGTTCCTTTCCATGAACCCCAGGTTCCTCGATATGAGCGCGTTCCTCTGGGCGACGCAGCCGCCGGTCGTGAGGGGGTCCGGCGGCGTGTTGACGCAATAGTCGACCATCCGCCCCACGCTCGTCTCCGCCACGTGGAGCCTCGTGTCCGAGGACCCGTAGTATATGTATATGGTCCCGTCATCACGCGAAACCGCGCCGTTGCAAAAAAGGACGTTCGATACGTCGCCGACCCGCTCCTCCCCCACCGGGGCCATCAGGTAGCCCCCGGGGCTGTGCGTCCTGACCCAAGGCCTCTCGAGGTCGGTCATGAAGGCGTAGAGTACGTACCTAAGCCCGGCGGCGTTGGCCCTGACCCCGTGCGCTATGTGGAGCCAGCCGCTTCCCGTCCTTATCGGCGCGGGGCCCTGGCCGTTCTTCGATTCCTTTATGGTGTGGTACTCCTTGCCGTCCACGATCTCCTCGCCGTGTATGGCGGCCTTCGTGATGTCCGGGCATAGCGCCCATCCTATGCCGCCGCCCTTCCCCGCGTCGATGAACCCATCCTGGGGCCTGGTGTACAGCGCGTACTGCCCGTCGACGAACTCCGGGTGAAGCACCACGTTCCTTTGCTGCGGCGAGTCGGACCTAAGGTCCTCCAGCCTCTCCCATGACCTCAGGTCCTTGGTCCGTGCGATCCCGCACGCGGCCACCGCGCTGGAGGTGTCGCCATCGGGGGCTTCGGGGTCCCTCCTCTCGGTGCAAAAAAGGCCGTATATATACCCATCCTCATGGCTGACCAGCCTCATGTCATAGACGTTCACGTCCGGCACGCCCGTCTCCGGCAAGTCCACAGGGTAGTCCCAGAACCGGAACCCCTCGGTGGGCCTGTCGCTCTCCGCCACCGCGAAGAAGGACTTCCTGTCACTCCCCTCCACCCTGGCCATGAGGAGGTAGCGGCCGTCCATGAGCATGGCCCCCGAGTTGAAGCATGAGTTCACCCCCATCCTCTCCATCAGCCAGGGGTTCGTCTCGGGGTCCAGGTCATACCGCCAGAACAGGGGCGCATGCTCCGCCTCCAGCACGGGGTGCCTGAACCTGGTGACGACCCCGTTCGACCAGTCCAGGCTCACCGCGTTCGCCCTATCCACCACTTCCAAGTGCCTCTTCACGATTTCCGACATCCTGTCCCTGTAAGCGCCCATCCCCTACCCCCCATATATTCGCCCGCCGCGATTCCGGCGGCCCCGGCCATGTTCAGGCCGTCCCCTCGAAGACCCCGTCCGACCTTAGGATATACGTGTCGCCGCCCTCTATGCCGATCTTGAACATGCTGTAGTCGAATGCGGGCGATATGTAGTAGACATAACCCCCCATCACGTTGACGTACCATGACTCGTCCTTGGATATCGCCCTGTCGCGCGACCCGTCCGCGTTCACCACGTGCAGGTCGTACCTGCGGAGGAAGGTGCTGTACAGCAGCTGCCTCCCCGCTACGTTGATGGACAGGACGGGCGTCTCGGTCACCCTCACCGGCGCCGCCTTGTCGGCCTCCAGGTCGAAGGAGTAGAGCCGCCCCCCGTCGTCGCCGTTCCGGAAGTATACGGACCCGTAGGCCACGACCATCGTCCCCGGGTCAGCGCCGTATATGGAGAGGCTCCCGTCGCAGACGCGCCCCCTGCCCTTCCCGTCCAGCCTGGACGTGTATATCCTGCCCCCCTCGTCCAGGTTCACGTAGTACAGCCGGCCGCCATATACGTTAAGGTTGCCGCTGGCCTGGTCCACGACCTTCTCGCCTGGGCCCCCGGACGGCGCCCGCATCCTGTATATGCACCGGTCGGCCGTCCCGATGTAGTATAGGTGCCCTTCATACGCGTGCACCTGCTCCACCGGGTGGTCCGTGAGTATGTGCTTCTCCAGCGTCGACAGGTCCACGGCCAGCAAGGCCCCGCCCACCCCGAAGCCGGACATGTAGAGGAACCCGCCGTCCACGCTGAGGTAGAGGCCGGCCTCGTCGAGGAGCGTTCGGACCTCCCCGTCCGCGCCCACCTTGAATACCTTGCCGTATCCGATGGCCGATATGTACAAATCGTCGCCGTCGGCAGCCACGATCCCCCCATTAACTATGTTCACCATGGGGCAGTGGCTTTGGCCCTCCTTCGCCGCGCAGCCGACCGCGAGCGCGGCGATCGCGGCCGATAGGGATGCGGCCGCCAGCGCGGCGCGCAAGGACGCTTTTTTTAGCCTCATCCAACCATTATAATGCAGGCAAGGACGCGCGCATAACGGCCATGCGCAAAGGGACGGGGTGCGGCGCGGTTTGGGGGGGCGGCCTTATTGATAGTCGACGGCGGGGCCTACGAAGGCAGGACGGTTACGGTCGGGGTGGTGGGTACCGGCTTCATGGGCAAGACGCACGCCTTCGCCTATAAAAGCATCCCCTTCTTCTACGCGGGCCACGGCTTCAGGGTGAGGCTTAGGGGGGTGTGCAGCGCCAAGGGCGACAACGCCGCGGCGGCGAGGGACGCGTACGGGTTCGACTACGCCACGGACGACATAGGCGACCTCCTCGCGGACCCCACGATAGACGCGCTCAGCGTCTGCACGCCGAACAACCTGCACTACCCGCAGGCCAAGGCATGCATCCTGGCGGGCAAAGGGGTCTACTGCGAGAAGCCTTTGACGACCGACCCCGCGACGGCGTATGAGCTCGCCGACCTGGCGAGGTCCAGGGGCGTCGTGGCCAGGACCGTATTCCATAACAGGTCCTTCCCGGCCACCATGAAGGCCAGGCGGATGGTTGGGGAAGGCAGGCTGGGCGACATAAGCAGCTTCCGGATCTGCTACCTGCACTCGGGCTCGGTGGACGCCGACAGGCCGGCCGCATGGCGGATGGACGAGGCCGTAAGCGGGGGTGGCACCTTGTTCGACCTAGGCTCCCACGCGCTGGACATGGCCTGCTTCCTGATGGGGGGCGTCAACTCACTGGTATGCGCCACGAAGACGCTGCACGCCATCAGGCCGGCGCCGGGCGGCGGGACCGTGGAGGTGAAGGTCGACGACTACGCCTCGCTCATCCTCAGGATGTCGTGCGGGGCCGTCGGGACCGTGGAGGTCAGCAAGATAGCGACCGGCGCCAACGACGAGCTCACCTTTGAGCTGCACGGCTCGAAGGGCGCCGTCAGGTTCAGCCTGATGGACCCGAACTGGCTCCATCACTATGACAACACCGACCCGAAGGAGGGCGTCCTCGGCGGCGACAAAGGCTACAGGCGGATCGAGTGCGTGCAGCGCTACCCATCGCCCGGAGGTTCCTTCCCCTCACCCAAGGCGAGCGTGGGTTGGCTGAGGGGCCACGTGCACGGCGCGTTCTCCTTCCTGGACAACGTGCTGGGCGGCGCGGAGCCCTCACCCACGTTCGATGAGGGGGCGTACGTGCAGCTCATTATGGGCAAGGCGTATGAGTCCTCCAGGACGTCGTCCTGGGTGGATGTGCGGGCCCCGGACCGCGGGGGTGCATAGGCCCGGTCGGCCGGCGGCGCCTGCGCGCCCATCGGCTCTCGGCCATGGGCCGCCTTCACGCGAGGTCGGTCAACGATCGGCTCGACCAGCCTTCCCGGCGGCCTTCCCGCCGGCCTTCATGCCGCCCTTCCCGGCGGCCTTCCGGTCGGCCCTTTCCTTGCCCACCCTGTCGTAGAGCTCCACCCATAGGCGCAGGACCCGCTCCCTGGAATAATGCTCGCCGATCCTGGCCGTCTTCCGCCTCTGCTCAGCCCTATAGCCCTCATCCCTGAGCGCGGTCAGCCTTTCCATGAACTCGGCGTTGTCGGCGGCGTCCAGGTAGTTGCCGAAGTATATGACCTCATATATCGAGAGCCTACGGAGCAGTATCGGCAGCCCGCACCTGACGG
>WRCU01000152.1 GCA_009783805.1 Oscillospiraceae bacterium | reverse complement strand
GCCCGTCCTTGCCGGCCCTGCCCGTGCGGCCTATCCTATGGACGTAGTACTCTATGTCCTGCGGCACGTCGTAGTTGTAGACCACGTCTATGTCGTCCACGTCTATGCCCCTGGCGGCGACGTCGGTGGCGATCAGGATCTCCACCATGCCCTTCTTGAAGCGCTCCATCACGTTCGTCCTGGCCTGCTGCTTCATGTCACCGTGCAGGCACTCGGCCTGGAAGCCGCGCAGCACGAGCGAGGATGTCAGGTCGTCCACCATGCGCTTGGTGTTGCAGAAGATGAGGGACCTGTTCGGGTCGTGGAAGTCCAGGAGGCGCGCGAGCACCTCGGTCTTCTTACCCATCGGCGACTCGCAGTAGTACTGCGCGATGCTCGGCACCGTGAGCTGGTGGTGGACCACCTTCACGAGCCTCGGGTCGACCAGGTACCTTTTCGCGATCTCCATTATCTCCTGCGACATGGTCGCGGAGAACAGGACGGTCTGCCTGTCCTCAGGGACGTCCGAGAGGATCGTCTCTATGTCGTCGCGGAAGCCCATGCTGAGCATCTCGTCGGCCTCGTCGAGCACCACCATGCGCACCCCGCCGAAATTGAGGACGCCCCTGTCCATCAGGTCCATGATCCGGCCCGGCGTGCCGATGACGATCTGGACCCCGGCGTTGATGGCCCTGATCTGCCTGTCGTACGACTGCCCGCCGTATATGGGGGTTACGCGCACGTCCTTCTTGTACTTGGCGAACTTGACCATCTCGTCGCAGGCCTGCATGGTCAGCTCCCTCGTGGGGCAGAGGATGAGGCACTGGATCACGTTGCGCTGCCTGAAGTCGAGCAGCTCTAGTATGGGTATTCCGAAGGCCGCGGTCTTGCCCGTGCCCGTCTGGGAGTGGCCGATCACGTCGCGCCCGTCCATTATGAGCGGTATGCTCTGCGACTGGACGCTCGTGGCCTCCTCGAAGCCCATGTCCGCCACGGCCCGCTGGACCTCGGCCGATATCGGCAGGTCGGTGAACCTCACCTTGCCCGCTGCCTCCGCGGGCGCGGGCTCGGCCCGCCCCTCGCCCGGCTCATTCGCCTGCTGCGTTCTCGTCATCGTTGAACATCCTTATCTTGTCATGTATTAGGGACATCTGCCTGTCTAGCTCGGCTATCCGCTCGGAGCACACGCGCAGCTCCCTGGCTAGGTTCGGCGGTATGGTGCCCTCGTTCTTGTACCTCGCCTTATGCTCCATCCCGGCCCAGAAGTCCATGCCCTGCGTGCGGATCTGCACCTCCGCCTTCACGCGGATCCTGTCCGCGGGCAGGTAGATGGGCACCTCAACGATGAGGTGGTAGCTCCGGTAGCCGGTCTCCTTGGGGCTCTCTATGTAGTCGGTCTTCCTGACGACGTATATGTCCTGCTGGCGCTCCAGCGTGTCGACCACCGTCGCTATGTCCTTCGCGAAGGAGCATATGACCCTGACCCCGGCGATGTCGTCCAGGTACTCCCTGGCCGCGCCCGCGGTGAGGGGGAGCCCCTTGCGGCTCAGCTTCTCCGCCATGCTCTCGAAGGACTTGAGGCGTGACTGTATGTGGTTTATGGGGTTGTAGTCCCCCACCGACTCATAGTGCATGTATATGATGCGCAGCTTCGTGGCCATGATCTGCAGGGCGTAGTCGTACGCCGGCATGATGTCCTTGACGCGGGCGAACTCCGCCTCGCCGAACCGTGTCACTATATGCGGCCACCCCCTTCATCCCTATCCATGCCCGCGCCCCCCTAGGCCGCGTACTGCCGCATGAAGTCGTACGCCATCTTGGACGCGTTGGCTATCACGTCGTAGACCTCGGACTCCCTCACGCCCCTCGACATCACCACGATCACGTATGGGTTCGCGTCGTACACGATGCCCGCGTCGCTTACGTTGTGGCCCGTGGCCTCGTCCCATGCGTTCCCGACGACGTGGGCCGTCCTGACCGTGACGGGCAGCAGCTTGTTCAGCCTGTCGTTCCGTGCCTGCGCCAGCATGGAGCCGATGAGGCCGGCCATGCCTTCGTACCCTTCGCGGCCTGCGAGCGCATGGATCCGCGCCAGCATGCCGCCCAGCTGCGCGGGGCTCATAGCGCGGTCGAAGGGTTCCGGCCAGTCCCCGAAGGACGCCGAGGCGTACTCGGTCACCTTCGCCCTGCCCAAGAGCCTCATGAGCATGTTCGCGGCCGTCTCGTCGCCGTAGGCTACGGACAGGGCCGACAGCTCGCTTATGGGGTACCTGTCCCCGACCTTGCCGTTCTTGACGGTGCCCGGCCCGCCGGATATGTCGGCCTGCGTGAGGATCATCGTCTCCGTCGGGTCGACCCTGCCCTCGGCGACCTCGGCATACAGGTACAGGCTCAACGATATCATGGACGTGCCGGCCGACAGGTAGGCGTTTGAGTCGTTGATGCCGAAGGAGCATCCGCTGTCGATGTCCAGCAGGTACAGGCCGTACTCGCCCTCGAATCCCGCGAGGTAAGCCGCCAGGGACTCCCTCAGCCTCCCGAGGTCCTCCAGCAGGGCCTCCCGCCGGTTCTCGAGCATTATGGCCCGGCCCCTATCCCCCGATCCGTCGGGATCGGAGGGGTCGTCGCCGGGCAGGGGGCCGTCGCCCGGCCGGTAGGGCCCATCCGCGCCTAGGCCTTCCTGGCCGCCGCCTATCGGGCTGTCGTAGCCGTCCGCCATAGGCCCGTCGGCGGCCGCGCGGATGAGGCGGGGGACCTGCGGGATGAAGGCGTGGTACGCGGGTTCGGGGCCGGTCCCGAACGCGCCTAGGACGGCCGCCGAGTCCGAGGCCGCCGAGTCCGAGGCCGCCGAGTCCGAGGCCGCTTGGGCCCGCGCGTCCGGATCCGCCGCCGCGGCCCGGTCGGCGCCCCGATTAAAGGCGTACGTCGGGTCCTTGCCCGAAAGGGCTAAAAGCAGGATGCCGAGCAGGATCGCGAAGGCGAACATGATGAGTGGGCGGCCGAAGTTGGCCCGCCTCCCCCCGAGATGGACGTTCCCGTAAACGCGGTTTTCCAATGTCAGCCCCCGCTCGCGTCGCTTCCATGGCCGTTCGGCGCGCCTACGCGCCCACGGGTCAAACCTTTATGAGCTTCTCCACGTCGATCACGAATATGGTGGCCCCGCCGACCACGACTTCCACCGGCGCCTGTGAGACCCCCAGCCCGTCCGAGACCGAGACCTCGTCCAGGCTGTCGCCGGCCGCCTGGGACGAGAGGTAGCGGCCCATGCCGCCGCCGAAGGACGAGGAGGCGCTAACCGACTGCTTCCTGCTCTTCGACTTCTTGGCGATGATCCCCAGCACGGTCTCGAGTTTCGCCTCATCGACCCCCACCAGGAGGGTCGTGTTCCCGGACTTAAGGAACCCCCCCGTCGAGTTGAGCTTCGTGACGTAGAAGCCGTTCTTGTTCAGCTCGCCCATGACCTTGGGGCTGTCGTCGTCGTGCATTATGGCGAACAGAAGCTTCATCCCGATACCCCCCCCATCCATCTCAGTGCCTCGGCCTATGCCCAATCCGTTCCCTACGCCTTGCCGCTCGCGCCCAGCACGCTTACCAGCTTATGCTTCACCAGGCCCTTGAGCGCGGTCCTGGCCGGGGCCAGGTACACCCTGGGGTCGAAGTGGTCGGGGTGGTCGGTGAAGTACTTGCGTATCGAGGCGGTCATCGCCAGCCGCAGGTCGGAGTCGATGTTGATCTTGCATACGGCCATGGAGGCCGCCTTCCTGAGCATCTCCTCGGGTATGCCGATCGCGTCGGGGATCCTCCCGCCGTTCTCGTTGATCATGTCGACGTACTCCTGCACCACCGATGAGGCCCCATGCAGCACTATGGGGAAGCCGGGTAGGAGCCCCTGTATGGCCTCCAGTATGTCGAACCTGAGCCTCGGCTTTTGGCCGGGCTTAAACTTGAAGGCCCCATGGCTGGTGCCTATGGCGATGGCCAGCGAGTCGACCCCGGTCCTGCCGACGAACTCCTCGACCTCGGCGGGGTTCGTGAACTGGGCGTCCTCCTCGGATACGTTGACCGCGTCCTCTATGCCGGAAAGCTTGCCCAGCTCGGCCTCCACGACCACGCCCTTGCCATGCGCGTAGTCGACGCAGCGCTTGGTGAGCTCGATGTTCTCCTTCAGGGAGTAGTGCGACCCGTCGATCATGACGGAGGTGAACCCGCCGTCGACGCAGCTCTTGATCTCATTGAAGGCGGCGTCCCTGTCCAGGCCGGCCCCGCCGTGGTCCAGGTGGAGGCAGATGGGCAAACCCGTGTCCTCCACGGCGGCCTCGACCAGCTTCATCAGGTAGGTATGTTTGGCGTACTTGCGGGCACCGGCGGAGACCTGGAGTATGAGGGGCGCACCCTCCTCCTTGGCGGCCTCGGTGATGCCCTGGATTATCTCCATGTTGTTGACGTTGAACGCGCCTATGGCGTACTTGCCCTCATAGGCTTTTTTGAACATTTCCGTGGAGGTGACTAGCGGCATGGCGTTTGGCTCCTATGCGATTGATATGGTATTTGGGCGCCCAAAATCAAATGCCCGTGGGCAGAAGGCTTCCCTTGGGTCACATCCTACCATATTCGGGCGCGGAAGTTAAGCGCCCGGGCCAAATCCGCCGTATGGCGGGCCTAAGGTCGGCGGCCTGCCGTTTGATTTGCGGCGCCCCCGTTTGTTATATTCTTCCGATATGGAAGGCGCCCGCAAGCCGCCGGAGGCGAGGGCGCAAACATCCGATTAGGACGGGGGGATCGCGAAGATGGGCTCACTCAAGGGGGCGTGCGTGTTCGGGCAGTCCGGGGGACCCACCTCGGTGATAAACGCCAGCGCGGCGGGGGTATTCACGGAGGCGCTCGCGTCAGGGGACATAACCGGCGTATACGGGGCGGCGCACGGCATAAAGGGCATGATGGAGGGCGAGCTCTACGACATGGCGAAGGAGGACGCCCGCGAGCTGGAGCTGCTCAGGACCACGCCGTCGTCCGCGCTGGGCTCCGTGAGGTACAAGCTGAAGAGGCACACGGAGGACAGGGCCGACTACGAGAGGCTCCTCAAGGTCTTCAAGGAGAAGGGCATACGCTACCTGTTCTATAACG
>WRCU01000151.1 GCA_009783805.1 Oscillospiraceae bacterium | reverse complement strand
GCTGGCGGAGGAAGGCTGGTGGGACGGCGGGATAGTCCGCGCCATCGCCGAAAGGTACCTTTCGGAGCTCTTGGGCGTCGGGATGGACGTGCTCCTGCTGGGCTGCACCCACTACCCTCTGCTGGCCGACGCGATACGGTCGGTCGTTGGGGGGGGCGTGGAGCTGGTCTCGTCAGGCGCGCCCGTGGCCGCGGCGCTGGGCGAGGCGCTCGGCCGCATCGGGCGCAGCGACGCGCCGGGCCGGCCGGACGGCGGGGTGGAGTTCTACACCAGCGACAGCGTGGAGAGGTTCCAAAGGCTGAGCAGCTCCTTCCTGGGCCGGGAGGTGGGGTCGGCGCGGTGGGTGGACATAGAGGGGTACTGACCCGATGGGAAAGGTGGGGATACGGCGTGGACCATATGATGGAGTCCGACATGGACAAGGACGTGCTGATCTCCGTCACCGGGGCCCAAACCGGCGGGCCGAACGGGGAGGAGACGGAGCTCATCACCAAGGGCAGGTTCTCCAGGCAGTCCGGGGCGTACTACATAACGTATGACGAAAGCTCCGTGACGGGGATGCTCGGCACGACCACCACGCTGAAGGTGGACGGGGGGGTCATCGCCCTCGTGCGCCATGGGTGCGTCAACTCGCAGTTCCTGTTCGAGGAGGGCAAGAAGCACCTGTCCTACTACGACACGCCCGACGGGTCATACGCCGTCGGCATCTTCACGAGGAAGATGGACGTGGACATAGATGACCGCGGCGGGGAAATCACCGTGGGGTATGCCGTGGACATAGAGAACACCAGGTTCGGCGTCAGCGACTTCCATATGCGCATATATGAGGGGGGCCCGGGCGTCCCCCCTTCCGGCTGAGGGGATTTCCGTGCGCCCTGAAGCGCCCGCGCACAGGCCGGGCTCCCACATACCCATCCCCGACCACGTGAGGCATGTGCTGGGCGTCTTCGCGCGCGCGGGCCATAAGGCGTACGCCGTCGGCGGGTGCGTCCGGGACGGCGTGATGGGCGAGACGCCGGCCGACTGGGACGTCGCGACGGACTGCCTGCCCGGGGAGGTGGGCGGGCTGTTCGGCTCGAGGGTGATAGAAACCGGACTTAAGCACGGGACCGTCACGCTGGTCTTGGGCGGGCATCAAACCGAGATAACCACCTTCCGCCTGGACGGCCGTTATACGGACGGCCGGAGGCCGGACTCCGTCACGTTCTCCAAGGACCTCGGCGAGGACCTGAGGCGCAGGGACTTCACCGTTAACGCCATGGCGTACAACCCGGATTCGGGGATAGTCGACCCCTACGGCGGCCTGGGCGACATCGGGGCTAAGGTGATCAGGTGCGTGGGCGACCCGGTCGAGCGGTTCTCTGAAGATTACTTGCGGATACTGAGGGCGTTCAGGTTCGCGTCGAGGCTAGGCTTCGAAATAGAAGGGGAGACCCTAAAAAAGGCGATCGAGTGCAGATGGGGACTGCGCGCCATAGCTGCCGAGAGGGTGCAGAAGGAGCTCAGGGGGATTTTGGAGCATTCCGATCGGGGCCGCCTATGGCTCTTTGCGATGAGCCTCCTCGACGTCGTCATCCCGGAGTTATGGCCGCAAGGGCCCGAGGCGAGCGGCCCCTGGCCGCAAGGGCCCGAGGTGAGCGGCCCCAGGCCGCAAAAGCCCGAGGTGAGCGGCCCCTGGCCGTTTTCGTTGATGTCCCCGCGCCCCGCCGAAGCCGGCCTGCGCGGCATCCCGCGCCCCTTGGGACCCGCCGTCCATGCTCCCTCCGTAAACGCTATTGTTGCCCAAGCGCCCTCCGCCCACCCCCCCATGGCACCCGTCTTCCCTTCCGCACCGCGGGGGTACGGCCCGCTGGGGCACGCGCTGGACGCGGCTTCCGTCTTTGGCGGCGGCGACTTGGCGGTGAAGCTGGCGCTGCTGTTCCACGGCGCCACGGCGACGGGCGGCTCCGTGGCCGGGCGGATTGGGCCGGACGGGTACGCCGGCACCGGCGGCGGGCTCGGGAGGCCCGGGATCCATGCGCCCGCTTCCGGAGGGCGGACGGATAAGGCCATGCCACCCGCCATACGCAGACTCGCGAAGGAGGCCGCCGAGGCCGGCCTGGGCGGGCCATGGCCGGAAGGGTCCGCCGAGTCCTCCGAGCTGGCCGGATCCGCGTTGAGGCGACTGAGGTTCGAGGGCGGGGTCGTCTCCGAGGTCAGGTCATTGGTGCTCATGCACGGCGCCCCCTTCGCCTTCGGCTCATGGGATGTGAAGAGGTTTTTGGGGGCTTTAGGTGAAAGACGGTTCCACCGCCTGGCAGCCATGGGCGCGGCGGACGCGGCCCTGCATAGGGCGGAGGCGTCCTCGCCGGGGCTGGCGGCGCATGGGTGGCATGCCGCGGCCGGGTTGTCCTCCGACGCTTATACGGACGCGGTGGCCGAGGCGGATCGGGTGATTATGAGCAAGGAGCCTTATGCCGTGGGGGACCTGGCCGTGGACGGGGGTGACCTGTCCCGGGCCTTGGGGCTTGCCCCAAGCGCGGCCATAGGGAGCCTATTGAGCCGCTTGCTCGATGGGGTCATGCGCGGCGGGCTGAGGAACGACAAGGCCAGCCTCCTTTCCGCCGCCGAAAGGCTGTGCCGGGAGCGCGGGCTAAATTCCGGCCCGACGGGCGGGGAGGGCGGGCCGCGCCATGGTCGGTAGGGCCGTCAGGCGGATCCTGGATGCGGCCTTGCTGCCGAAGTCCTTCTACATGGGGCTGAGCCCGGGCCCGGGGACCGTCGTGCCGTGCACGGCCTTCGCGGGGGCCGCGGTGGCGGCCCCGATCATCGCCCAACGGTACGGCGGCCTGTTCGTCGGCCCGAACGCCCAGGCGGCGGCGTACAACCTGGCCATGGCCGTCGTGGCCCTGATGCTGGCCGGAGGCGTGTCGGTCATGTTCCTCGGTGTGCCGGCCCATGGGGCGTATATGCTGGCATACGGCGACCTGGCCAGGGACCATCGCGGCACGTTCGTGAGGATGACGAAGGTCTGCGCCGCGTCCGTATGCGTCAGGTCGCTCCCAGACGCCGCCTCCGCGGCCGCCCTGATGATGGGGCATGGCCCGCTGCCCGGTATGGCGGCGGCCAGGCTCGCGTTCACGGCCATATCATGCGCGTCGCTCGTCAAGGGGGCGTACCTCATAGGGGGGATCCTGCCGAGGCACGTCGCGCCGGCGTTCGCTCTGTCCCTTGCGTGGTCGCTGGTCCTGGGCGCCGTGACGGCCTCCGCCACCGAGCTGACGGTCGCGGCCCTGTTCGTGGGTTGACGCGTGCGGCGGCCATCGGGTTTTGCTATAATGCGAGGTGCAGGCCGCGCGGATCGCCCCGGCGGTCAGCCGTAAAGTCAAGGAAAGTGTCCCGATAGCCTAAAGGATAGGGTTATGGATTCCGGTTCCATCGGTGCGGGTTCAATTCCTGCTCGGGACGTGGCGCGTCGGGCGGCATACCAGGCATGGCGCCGCCCAAGTCAATCGATCGGGGTGATTTCGTTGAAGGTCAGGAAATACGCTAGGAGCTCCCACATCATCAGCAACCTGGAGATCCACGACGGCATCAGGTGGCATAAGGCCACGCTCTCGAACATCTCGGCCGGGGGGCTCTGCTTCCTTTCCAAAGACGATTACGGGGTAGGCGCTAACGTCAAGATGAGCCTGTCGGTCTACAGCCAGCTATCCGAGTTCCGGATGGAGCTGGAGGGGACCGTGCTGCGCGCCGTGGAAGCCGAGGGACAGCAAAGCGAGTACAACGTCAAGTTCGTGGGCCTCAGCGACTACCTCCGCGTGCAGATAGATGAGCTGATCAAGAACGAGGGCAGCCTCCATAGGGACGTCTCATACGACAATTATGAGTGATCGCGCGGGCCATCCCGACCCGGGCCGGGGAATCGGGCGCGAAGGCGGCTGCGGCCTTGCCGCATCGGCCGTTCGGAATGGCGGATTGGGCGTGGTCGCATAGTACTCGACGCGGTGGGAAGGTACGTCCGGGAGGGGACCGCTCGGTTCCATACGCCCGGCCATAAAGGCAGGCCCATACGGGGCGCTCCGAGGGGGGGCCCGTATGCGCGTGGTCACGGCGGGCGGAGGGGCTTCCCCGGCTATGAGTACGACGTGACGGAGCTGCCCGGGACCGACAACCTCCGCAACCCCACGGGACCCATACGCGCCTCCCTGGAATACGCCGCCTCCGCGTATGGCAGCGGCAGGGCCTGGTACGGGGTCAACGGCGCGACCGGATGCATCATGGCGGCCGTCTACGCCACGGTGGGGCCGGGCTCGCGCGTGCTTCTGGGCAAGGATAGTCATGTCTCCGTGTCGAACGCCTTGAAGGTGGCTGGCGCCGTGCCCGTCTACCTGCCCGCGGAGGCGGACCCCGCGACCGGGGTGCCCATCGGGGTGGGTCAAGGCCGCTATATCGAGGCCCTCAAGGATGACCCAGGGATACGGTGCGTGATAGTCACGCGCCCTAACTACTACGGGGTATGCCGCCATATCGGCGGGCTGTGCGAGTACGCCGGCCATAAAGGCGTCACGGTGGTCTGCGACGAGTCCCACGGCGCGCACCTTCCCTTCAGCGACAGGCTCCCCGCCGGCTCCATTGCCTTGGGCGCCGACATATGCGTGCACGGCGCGCACAAGACGCTCCCCTGCCTCACGCAAGGGGCCATGATGCACGCGGTCGGCGGTAAGGCTGACTACGGCAGGCTGGACGAGGCCATGTCGACGTTCCAAACCACCAGCCCTTCCTACCTTATCGTCTGCTCCATAGAGGGTGCCGTGAGGTATATGGTCAGGCACGGGGCCAGGGGATACGAAAGGCTCCATGGCATGCTGGGCCGCCTGGACTCGGCCCTGCCCGGGATGGGGGTCCGCCGTTGCAATTACGAGGGCGATGGGGAGCAGGACTTCTCGAGGGTCGTCCTGGACGTGGCGGGGCTGGGAATCGGGGGCGCCGAGGCTGAGCGTTCACTCAGGCGGATGGGCGTGGCCGTCGAGATGGCCGACGAGCGCCGCGTCGTATGCATCGCGGGCGTGGCCGACGTCAGGGATGACTTCATTAGGCTGACCGAGGGGCTGCGCCATCTGAGGCGGCGGACGT
>WRCU01000150.1 GCA_009783805.1 Oscillospiraceae bacterium | reverse complement strand
GAAAGGCAGGGACGGCGGGAAGGGCCAGGGGGAAGGGCGCAAGAAAGGGTCCAAATCCGTTGACGGCCCCGGCCAGCAGCCTAAGGCGAACGATATGGCCAACGCCGAGGAAGGCGAGGGCAGGAGATACGGCGGGCGGTACGGCAGGGGCAGAGGCAGGGACGGCCACGCGGATGAGGCCATGGCCGACTTGCCGGCCGTGGGCGACGGGTCGAGGCACGGCAGGCACGAGGGCCGGTCGGAGGGCCGGTCGGAGAGCCGGCAGGAAGGCAGGCGTGAGGGTCGGTCCGAGGGCCGGTCCGAGGGCCGGTCGGAAGGCAGGCGCGAGGCTCGGTCGGAGGGCCGGCAGGAAGGCAGGCATGAAGGCCGGCCCGAAGGCAGGAACGAAGGTAGGCAGGAAGGCAGGGATGGGCCGAGGAAGCATGGGCCTAAGCCGGACGACACCCCGAACGCCAAGGATGGGGCCTCCGCCGTGCCTGAAAGGAAGGCGACGGCGAAAGGTGAGCAGCCACGGCAAGGAGAGCAGGTCAGGCAGAGGCATGGCCAGCGTGGCCGCGAAGGCGTAAAAGGCGCCGATGCGGGTATTGACAACGGGCCTAGGAAAGACGAAAATGGTACGGATTATCGCGACGACAAGGAAGCCGCGGCCATCGCCCAAGTCAGGCCACCCAGGCAGGACAGGAAGCAGGAGGGCCGGATCAAGGCCGTAGCCGAGACCGTCGAGAGCATCAGGGACGACATAGCCAGGATCGAAAAGGAGATAGACTTGGAGATCAAGGAGATAGCCGCCCTGAGGCTTGCGCTTTGAGGCGGTCGCCCTTGGCGTCAGCCATAAAAATAACGAATGGGAGGAGGGGCCGCCGCACCGCCGCGCGATTCCGAGGCAGCGTCGGTAAGGCTTGATTACGATACAAGAGGAAGCGCTGAAGCTTCATGGTGAGTGGAAAGGGAAGATAGAGGTCATCAGCAAAGTCCCAGTGAACGACAAGAGGGACCTGACGTTGGCCTACACCCCCGGCGTGGCTGAGCCGTGCCTGGCGATCTCGAAGGACGTCGACCTCTCGTACAAGTACACGAGGCGCTGGAACCTGGTGGCGGTGGTGACCGACGGTACGGCCGTCCTCGGGCTGGGCGACATCGGGCCGGAGGCGGGCATGCCCGTGATGGAGGGCAAGTGCGTGCTGTTCAAGTCCTTCGCGGACGTGGACGCCTTCCCGCTGTGCATACGATCCAAGGACGTTGATGACATCGTGAACACCGTGAGGCTCCTGGCCGGCAGCTTCGGGGGTATAAACCTGGAGGATATATCGGCGCCTAGGTGCTTTGAGGTTGAGAGAAGGCTGAAGGAAGTCTGCGACATCCCCATATTCCATGACGACCAGCACGGGACGGCCATCGTCACGGTGGCCGCCATGCTGAACAGCATGAAGGTCACCGGCAGGGACATACGCGGGATCTCCGTCGTCATAAACGGCTCCGGCGCCTCGGGCATAGCGGTGACCAAGCTGCTCATGAGCATGGGCCTGAAGAACGTCATCCTCTGCGACACGAAGGGGGCCATATACGAAGGCAGGGACGACTTGAACCCGGCCAAGGCGGACATGGCGAGGATCTCGAACCTATCCAGGAAGAAGGGGCAGCTGAAGGACGTCATAGTCGGGGCCGACGTGTTCATAGGCCTGTCCGCGCCCGGCTGCGTGACGAAGGACATGGTCAAGTCCATGGCCAAGGACCCGATAATATTCGCGATGGCCAACCCCACCCCGGAGATATTCCCGGACGAGGCCGCGGCGGCGGGCGCCAAGATAGTCGGCACGGGGAGGTCGGACTTCAAGAACCAGATCAACAACGTGTTGGCGTTCCCGGGGGTCTTCAGGGGCGCCCTGGACGTGAGGGCGAGGGACATCAACGACGAGATGAAGATCGCGGCCGCGATGGCCGTCGCGGGCATGGTCCCGGAAAGCGAGCTCAGCGTGGACTGCATCCTGCCGATGTCCTTCAATAAGAACGTCGGCGTGGAGGTCGGGAAGGCCGTCGCGAAGGCGGCGAGGGACTCAGGGGTGGCTAGGCTATGAAGGCCCCGATTGAATAATCACGGTAGAGACAGTAGGCCGCGCGTCGCCATACGCGCGGCCTTTCATTTTGCCTGCCCGCCTGGGCCCTGGCCGGAGAGGAGGGCCTTGGCCCCCTTGAGGTCCAGCCATAGGGCCTCCTTGACGGAGCCGCCGCGGACGGCGTCCGCGGGGTGGAACGTCGCCGCCATGCGGACGCCCTTCCTCTCAGACCACACGCCCCTGTCGGCGTGGAAGCTGAAGTCAGGCCCCATCAGCCTCTTGGAAGCGAACTCCCCCAGGCAGACGATTATCTCCGGCCTCACCAAGGTGAACTGCGCCCTGAGGTAAGGCAGGCACGAGTCCGCCTCCTCGGCGAAGGGGTCCCTGTCCGAGGGCGTCCTGCACTTTATCACGTTGGCCATGTAGACCGATCCCGGCGCGATCCCCAGCGAGGTCAGGGCGAGATCCAACAGCCTGCCGGGTGGGCCGGCGAATGGCCTTCCGCGCCGCTCGTCGGCGACTGAGGGGTGGCCCCCGACCATCATCATCCTCGCGTCGCGCGAGCCGCATCCCAGCACCGGGGCCGCCCTGGACCTGGAGAGGGGGCACCTGGAGCAGGAGTCGCATTCGGCGTGCAGGGAATCCCAACGGCCGTTCATGTGCCGTCCCAGACGTTCGGGTCGTTGGGCGGTGGGGGTGGCTTGGCCTTGCGCACGGCGCGGCCTTCCTTGGGCGTCGGCGGGGGGAGGGCGTTGGGCTGGGACGCGGCCATAGGCGAATCCATGGGAGAGGGCATGGGCGAAGGCATAGGCGAAGGCATAGTTGAAGCCATGGGGTCATCCGCGGGCGGGGCCATGGGGTAGGCCTCGGCCTCGGGGATAAGGGAGGGCGGGGATTGGGGGGCGTAGGCCATCATGGCCTTCCACCTCACGGACTCCAGCGCGGCCATCCCGCAGGCCACCAGCAGCGCCAGCGAGACGAGGAGGACGGGGAAGTGGAATCCGAACGTCCCCGTGACCATGCCGGAGAGGACGGTCATGAGCCCCGCGGCCAAGGAGGCGGCGAGGATGGCGAGGTAGAAGGACCTGAGCCTGACGAAGCCGTCGTACGCGCCCGCCAAAAATATATGGTACAGGCATATGTAGGCCGCCGAGCAGGCGAGCCCGAAGGCGAAGGACAGTACGTAGAGCGCTATCGTGGCGTTCAGGACGATGGTGATGAGCAGCGTGGCGGCCATGGTCAGCAAGGACGCCGTCAGGAGCCTGTATGCGTGGGGCCTCGCGAGCTTGCCGGAGAAAGGGAGGGTGACCGCGAAAGGCAGGAGCAGCAGCACCCCCGACGTCAGGGCGGAGGTCATCCCTTTGTTCACGTGGAAAAGGTAGAAGGGCGCGTAGTGGAGGGCCAATGCCATCACGGAGGCGGACAGCAGGATGAATATGGCGGACTTAGCCTTCCGGCTGCGGACGCCGTCGGCTCCGTCGCCCATATGCGGAGCGCCCATGTCGGGCGCGCCCCGCCCCCAATGCCCCGCCTTGCCCGCGCTTTGGGCCCTGCCCGCCATGGCGGGGAACAGCGCCGCATGCGAGGCGGCCGTCAGGAGGGCGGGGATGAGGAAGGCGGTGAAGCCGTCCGGGGCGGAGTCCGCGCGGAACAGGGCGTAGGCGGTCAAGAATGAGAGCAGTGAGCCGAGGGCCGCGGCGGATACCATCCTCTTGGCGTTCGATATGCTGACCGATCCGGGCTTGGACCCTTCGGGGCCTTCGGCCACCGCCTCGGGGACCGAGGCCAGCAGGGCCGATGGGGACGCGAGGAAGGTGAGGGCCAAAAAGGCGACCATGCCGGCGCTGCCCTTGAGAAGCGGGATGAGCAGCATCGGGGCCGCGGACGCGGCGAGCCCGAAGAGAGTCAGGAAGCCCAGTATGGCCCCGCCCTTCGCGGCCCTGACCGTCAGCCGGAAGGCCGCGGTGAGGGCCCCCATGAGCAGCAGCCCCGACCCCGCGGTCAGGGAGGCCTCAAAGGCGGTGAGCCCGGCGTTCCTTAGTATTGGGATGATGTTGAAGGAGAAGACCGTCCAGGCGAATGACGCGCATATGCCGCTCAGCCAGAAGACGGAGTTCCTTACCTTGATCCTGAGCATGCGAAAACCACCGTGGCGAGCCTTTCAAGGATTCTACCACAGCCTTGGCAGGCACGGCAACACTGGCCGCCCACAGGCGGGCTAGGCGCCCATGGCGGAGGTCCGGTTGCCAAAGGCCGCCTACCGTATTAATATGTGAGGGTCGTCGCCCGGCGTCCGCTTCCGGCCGGGCCTGGACGGGCAAGGGCGCGCGGCGACGCCCGGCGGAAGCGTGGGGGAAGGTGGCCGGCATGGCGGTGGTTACGGAACGGTTGCGCTATAAGGGGTACGGGGAGTGCGTCAGGGTCTCGAACGGCCTGGCGGAGGCGATAGCGCTTACGGAGGTCGGGCCGAGGGTCATCTCCTACGGCATGGGCGGCGTCAACGTGTTCCATGAGGTGCCGCCGACCGCGGAGAGGGGGGCGCCTCCGGCCGACCGGCAACGGCGCAGGGCCAGGAAGGCGGCCGAGTACGTGGGGGCCATCGACGACGACTCGGGCCACGACTGGGTCATGTACGGCGGGCATAGGCTGTGGCACAGCCCGGAGGCCATGCCGAGGACCTACATGGGCGACAACGCCCCGGTCAAGTGCAGGGCGTTGAAGAATGGGGTCCGGCTTACGCAGGACACGGAGGACTGGACCCACATAAAGAAAGAGATTAAGCTGACGATGGCCGAAGGCGACGCCTCCGTGACCGTCGTGCACACGCTCACCAACGAAGGCGCGTGGGACGTGGACCTTTCGTCCTGGGCCATATCCGTAATGCGGCCCGGGGGTATCGAGGTGATCCCGCAGCCGGCGCTGGGGGTGGGCCTGCTGCCAGACAGGCTGGTGGCGCTTTGGCCGTACACGTCGATGGGGGACGCTCGCGTGACGTGGGGCGAGCGGTACATATTAGTCAGGCAAAAGCCCGGCGCGGACAGGAAGTTCAAGATCGGGCTGCCGCACG
>WRCU01000149.1 GCA_009783805.1 Oscillospiraceae bacterium | reverse complement strand
CTCGACGTGGACTCGAGCGGGTCGACCGCCGGGTATATGCCCTGCTCCACGATGGCCCTCGAAAGGACCGTGGTCGCGTCGAGGTGGGCGAACGTGGTCGCCGGCGCGGGGTCGGTCAGGTCGTTCGCCGGGACGTATATGGCCTGCACCGACGTGATCGAACCTTTCTTGGTGGACGTAATCCTCTCCTGCAGCTCGCCCAGGTCGGTGGCCAGCGTGGGCTGGTAGCCGACGGCCGACGGGATGCGCCCCAGCAGCGCCGAGACCTCCGATCCGGCCTGCACGAACCTGAATATGTTGTCGACGAACAGCAGGACGTCCTGGTTCATCTCGTCGCGGAAGTATTCAGCCATCGTGAGGCCCGTGAGGCCCACCCTCATCCTGGACCCCGGGGGCTCGTTCATCTGGCCGAAAACCATGGCGGTCTTGTCTATGACGCCGCTTTCGCGCATCTCATGCCATAGGTCGTTGCCTTCCCTGGTCCTCTCGCCGACGCCGGTGAATACGGAGTACCCCCCGTGCTCGGTGGCGATGTTGGTGATGAGCTCCATGATGAGGACTGTCTTGCCGACGCCGGCCCCACCGAAGAGGCCGATCTTGCCGCCCTTGGAATACGGGCAGAGCAGGTCGACGACCTTTATGCCCGTCTCGAGGACCTCCGTCGCCAATGCCTGCTCGGAGAACGACGGGGCGGCCCTGTGTATGGACTTGCGCATGACGTCGCCCAGCTCGGGCCCGCCGTCGACGGCCTCACCGAGCACGTTGAAGATCCTGCCCAGGGTCTCCTTGCCCACCGGCACGCTGATGGGCGCGCCCTTGTCGGCCACCTCCATCCCCCTGACCAGCCCGTCGGTCGAGGACATAGAGACCGCCCTGACGGTGTTGTTACCCAGGTGCTGCAGCACCTCGCAGGTGACCGGCCTGCCGCCGTTGTCTATGACGACGGCGTTGTAGACCTTCGGGAGCCTGGAACCCTCGAACCTTATGTCCACGACCGGACCTATGACCTGCACCACCTTGCCTAGCGCGTCCCCCATAATGATTCACCCCGAATGGTTGTTATGCTTCGCCCCGCTACTCCAGCGCGGCGGCCCCGCCGACTATCTCCGATATCTCCTGCGTGATGGCCGACTGCCTCGACCTGTTGTAGTGCAGCGTCAGGTCCTGTATCATCTCGTCCGCGTTCGACGTGGCGCTCTCCATGGCGGCCATCCTGGAACTTTGCTCGCTCGCGTAGCCCTCCACGAGGCACCCGTATATTATTCCCTTCGCGTACTTGCCCACCAGCATCGCGATAACCGACTCGAGCGAGGGCTCGAACGCGTACGCGTCCGTCATCCCGCCCTCCAGCTTCCCTTGCCGCTCCTCGTGGTACTGCCTCACGTCGGGGTCGGCGAGGAGGCTGACCGAGTCTATCGGGAACAGCTTCAGCCTCTCGGGCGCCAGGGACATGGACGAGACCATCCTGGTGTAGATGACGTGCACCTCGTCGTGCTCGCCGGATATGAAGCGCCCTATGAGCGTCTCCGCCATGTCCCTCGCCCTGTATATGTTCGGGCTTTGGACCTGGTATATGAAGTCCCTCTCGACGTCGTACCCCCTCTTGATGAAGTGGTTGTAGCCGATCGCGCCGGCTACGTACAGCTTATGGTCGCCGCCGTCCTCGGCCAAGGCCTGCTCGGTCGCCTTCGATACGTTCACGTTGTAGCCGCCGGCCAGGTTCTTGTCCCCGGCTATGACCAGGTAGGCCCTCTTCCTCGCCCCGCCCTCCCCGTCCGCGCCCTTGGCCGCATCCTTGGCCGCGTCCGCGCCGCCGCTCAGGACCTTCCTCTCGTCGTACAGCCATATGGACGAAAGCGACGGGTCCATCCTCACGATGTCGGACAGCGTGCACTTCACCTTGGCGAAGAACGGCATGGCCTGCTCCAGCTGCGACCGCGCCTTCTTTAGCTTGGCGGCGGAGATGAGGTTCATCGCCTTCGTTATCTGTCGTATGTCGTTTATGCTCTTTATATGCGTCTGGATCTCGCGCATGTTCGGCATATGGCTTCGTCGCTCCTTACCCGGGGGGCCGCCGTCCGCCCCGATCGGCTTTCACGGTCGGCCTTCCTCAGACGAAGTCGGCCTTATATTCCTTGATGGCCGCCTTAAGCGACTCCTCCGTCTCCCTGCCGAAGTCCCTGGTCTCCCTGATGGCCTTCGGTATCTCGGGGTACTTCGCGTGCACGAACTTGAGCAGCCCGCCGTTGAACTTGCCGACCTGGCTCACGGCTATGTCCATCAGGTACTCCTTGGTGGCCGCGTAGAGGATTATTACCTGGTCCTCGACCTGCAGGGGCGAGTACTGCTTCTGCTTGAGCGTCTCCGTGAGCCGCTCGCCCTGCAGCAGCTTGTCCCTGGTCACCTTGTCCAGGTCGGACCCAAACTGCGCGAAGGCGGCCAGGTTCCTGTACTGCGCGAGGTTGATGCGCAAAGGCCCGGCGACCTTCTTCATCGCCTTTATCTGCGCGGCCCCGCCGACCCTCGAAACCGAGTGGCCCACGTTCACCGCCGGCCTCTGGCCCGAGAGGAACAGCTCCGTCTCCAGGTAGATCTGCCCGTCCGTGATCGATATGACGTTCGTCGGGATGTACGCCGATATGTCGCCCGCCAGCGTCTCCAATATGGGCAGCGCCGTAATGGACGCGCCCCCCAGGTCCTCGGTGACCCTGGCCGACCGCTCCAGCAGCCTCGAATGCAGGTAGAAGACGTCCCCCGGGTAGGCCTCGCGGCCCGGCGGCCTCCTGAGCAGGAGGGACATGGCCCTGTACGCGACGGCGTGCTTGGTCAGGTCGTCGTACACGATCAGCACGTCCTTGCCCATGCCGTACATGAACTCCTCGGCCATGGCGCACCCGGCGTACGGCGCGATGAACTGCACGGTGGCCATGTCGCTGGCCGTGGACGAGATTATTATCGAGTAGTCCATCGCCCCGAACTGGTCGAGCCTCTCCTTCACCACCGCCACCGTCGAGGCCTTCTGACCGATGGCCACGTATATGCAGATGATGTCCTTCCCTTTTTGGTTGATGATCGTGTCGACGGCTATGGCCGTCTTGCCTGTCTGCCTATCCCCGATGATGAGCTCCCTTTGGCCCCTGCCTATCGGTATCATGGAGTCTATCGACATGATGCCCGTCTGGAGCGGCTGGTCGACGGACTTCCTGAATATGACCCCTGGGGCTATGAACTCTATCGGCCTCTTCTTCGGGGCGACCACGTCCCCCTTGCCGTCCAGGGGGATGCCCAGCGGGTTGACGACCCGGCCGATAAGGGCCTCGCCGACGGGGACCTCCATCGTCCTGCCGGTGCTGCGGACGACCGTGCCCTCCGTGACCTGGTCCTGCCCGCCCAAAAGGACGCAGCCCACGTTGTCCTCCTCCAGGTTGAGCGCCATGCCGTATATGCCGTCCCCGAAGTCCAGCAGCTCGTTGCTCATGCACCTCTCCAGGCCGTATACCCTGGCGATGCCGTCGCCTGACTGGAGGACGTAGCCGGTCTCCACCGACTTCGCCTTGGCCTCGTAGCCCTCTATCTGCTTCCTGATGACCGATGTGATCTCTTCGGGTCTAAGGTTCAAAGCTATCACCCCAAATGTTTATTTGCCGATTACGCCGTGATGGCCTTCCTCATGTCCTCGAGGACGGTCCTCAGGCTCGAGTCGTACACCGTCCCGCCTATCTCGGCTATTATCCCACCCAGCAGGGACGGGTCGACCGTGACCGAGACCTTCACCCCGGACGCACCGCGCATGGCCCTGAACTTCTCCCCGACCGCCGCGGCGGTGTCCCCGTCCAGCGCGAAGGCGCTCCGTATCGAGACGTCGAGTATGCCTCGGGTCTCGTCGGCCATCCTCGCAAATTGCTCGGCCATACCGCCCAGCATTTCCATGCGCCCCTTGTCTATCAGCACATAGAGGAAGCCGATGATGGCGTCGTCGGCCCTGCCCGCGAAGAGCTCGGCGCAGATCGCCTTCTTCGTCCCCTTGCCGATCCGCGGGTTGGCGAGCATGCGCCGGAACTCCCCGTTCGAGTCCCTGAGGCCGGATATGTAGGACAGCTGGCTTTGGAACGCCTCCAGCCCATCCTTGGCGACGGCTATCTCCAGCAACGCGCGCGCATACCTCCGCTCGATCACGGCCATCAGGTCATCCCCGCCTCGTCAATGAATTTGCGTACGAGCGCGGCGTTCCTCTCGTCGTCGAGGTTGGCGCCGACCAAGCCCGAAGCGGCCACGATGGCCAGCACGCCGATCTGCGCCTTCGCCTCCGCGACCGCCTTATCCCTTTCCAGCGCCATGTCGCCCTTGGTCCGCTCCATCAGCCTTTCGGAGTCTTCCTTGGCGTTGGCCATTATCCCCGCATACTCCCTCTCAGCCCGCATCCGCGCGTCGCCCAGGATCCGGTCGGCCTCGGCCTTGATCTCCTGCAGGCGGCGCCCGTACTCGTCCCGCATCCCCTCCGCCTCACGCCTCAAGCCGTCGGCGCCCTCGATCTGCTCCTTGATGGCTTCGGTCCTTTTTTCCATGAACCTCGTCACGGGCTTGAACAGGACTTTCTTAAGGAAGAAGTACAGGATTAGCATGTTGATGATGACGAACACCATCGTCGGGATCTCGAAGCTGATCAACTCCACCGCGCGTACCATTTAAAACCACCTTTCCCCGGGAGGCGCCGGGCTATGGCCGATCGATCGTTTCGTTGCGCGTCGTTGGGCGGCAATGAGGCGCCGAGCCTGCCATAGGGCGCCGGGCACGACCGGCGAAGCGCCGGACCGCGCCTACGGCCATGGGCCTAGTGCCCGCTGCGGCCTCCCATCCCGCCGAATGCCGACGATGGAAGGCTTGCCGCCCCGAACGCATGCGGCAAGTCCCCCGAACGTTGATGAGGCTCCCCGCCCTTAGGTCTTCAGATAGAGGAGTATGGCTATGAGCAATCCGTAGATCGCCGTCGCCTCCGCAAGCCCGAAGCCGAAGATCGATATGGTCATGATCTTGCCCGAGGCTTCCGGCTGCCTGCTTACGGCCTCCGCAACCCTGCCCGTTCCGAGCCCGATCCCCAACCCCGCGCCGAGGCCGGTCAGTACCGCGATGG
>WRCU01000148.1 GCA_009783805.1 Oscillospiraceae bacterium | reverse complement strand
TTTATGGGCCTCGTCTCATGGTACTTCGGAATCCTCATCTCCCTACCCCGCTTCGTATGTTTTGGCCCGCCCCGCCGGCGTCGGGCCCATTACCCGACGCCTTCCCCATCGCCTCGGCCTTTATGAGCTTATACTCTATCGAGTCCACCAGCGCCTGCCAGCTCGCCTCGATGATGTCCGTCGAGACGCCGACCGTGTTCCATGAGCCCGTGGGGTCCGACGTCTCGATGAGCACCCTGACCTTCGCGGCCGTCGCCAGCTTCGAGTCTATCACGCGGACCTTGTAGTCCGTGAGCTTCATGTCCCTTATCTCCGGGTAGAACCTGTCGAGCACCTTGCGCAGGGCCACGTCGAGCGCGTTCACGGGGCCCTCCCCCTCGGCGGCCGTGATCTCGTCCTCCTCGCCCTCCACCCCGACCTTTATCATGGCCGAGGCGTTGAGCTCGCTAACCGAAGGCTCGCTCACGATCACCTTGAACTCCCTGAGCGTGAAGAAAGGCTTGTAGTTGCCGAGGACCTTCCGGATGACCAGCTCGAAGGACTCCTCCGCCCCCTCGTACTGGTAGCCCTCGTGCTCCAGCTCCTTGAGCCTCTCCGTGACGGCCGCCATGGCCTCCGACTTCCTCCCCACCCCCGGGTCGACCTCCCACACGTTGCCTAATATTGCGCTGCGGCCGGCGACCTCGGATATGAGCTTTCGCCGCCTGTTGCCCACGAGGTCGGGCGCCACGTGCTCGTAGGCCCCCTCATCCTTCCTCATGGCGTCGGCGTGCATGCCGCCCTTGTGGGCGAACGCGCCCTCCCCCACGAAAGGCGCCCTCTCGTCGTTCGAGACGTTCGACACCTCGTTGACGAACCTGGAGAGGTTCGTCAGCGTGCCCATGCTGCCCTCGGGGACGCACGAATACCCCAGCTTCAGCTGCAGGTTCGGCACCACCGTGCACAGGTCGGCGTTCCCGCACCTCTCCCCTATGCCGTTGACCGTGACCTGGACCATCGAGGCACCGCACATCACGGAAGCGACGGTGTTCGCGGCCCCCATCCCGTTGTCGTTGTGGCAGTGTATGCCTATGGGCGCCTTGAGCAGCCCCGCGACCCTGGCGGTCACCTCGCCGACCTCCTGCGGGAACGACCCCCCGTTCGTGTCGCATAGGCAGACGATGGCGGCCCCCGCCCTCTCCGCCGCCAGCACGGTCTCCAGCGCGTAGTCCGCGCAGGAGGCGTACCCGTCGAAGAAGTGCTCGGCGTCGAATATGACCTCGAAGCCCTCCCCGGCGAGGTAACCCACCGAGTCGGCTATCATCGCCAGGTTTTCCTCCGGGGTGGCCTTAAGGACCTTCCTTACCTGCGAGTCCCACGACTTGCCGACTATGGCGGCGACACTCATGCCGGAGCCGACTATCGCCGATAGGCATGCGTCGTCCTCGACCCTCGCGCCCACCTTCCTCGTGCTGCCGAAGACCGATATCCTGGCCTTCCCGAGCCTGACCGAGCGCAGCCTCTCGAAAAGCTCGGCTTCCTTGGGGTTCGAGTACGGGTAGCCGGCCTCGATGTAGTCCAGCCCGAACCCGTCCATGCGCATGGCGATCCTCAGCTTGTCCTCCACTGAGTAGGATATGCCCTTGGCCTGCGCGCCCTCCCTGAGCGTGCAGTCGTATGTGAGTATGCGTATCCCGTACCTGCCTGGCTTGCCGCGCATGGCGCACGCTCCTTGTGCCTTTGCCGCCTGGTGGCGGCCCACGGCCCGATGGTTACGGCTATTATGGTTTCCCCGGCTTCGCCGTGTCAAATGCGCGACTAACCCGGTCAGCCCTTGATCGTGGACGGGCCCCTCCCCAACGCTATGGACCCGGTCCGGGCGACCTCCTCTATCCCATACGGCCTGAGCAGGTCCTCGAAGGCCCTGACCTTGCCGCTCTCCCCGCTCACCTCGATCGTGAGCGTGCCGGCGGAGACGTCGACGATCTTGGCCCTGAATATCTCCACCATCTGTATTATTTCCGAGCGCGTGTCCGGGCCCGCCCTCACCTTGATGAGGCAGAGCTCCCGGCTGACCATCTCCCCTTCCCTCAGGGTGCTGACCTTCACCACGTCGATCAGCTTCAGCAGCTGGCTCACGATCTGGGCGACGGCCCGGTCGTCGCTCTCGGCCACGATCGTGATCCTGGACAGCCTGACGTCGTCCGTGACCCCCACGGCCAGGCTGTCGATGTTGTAGCCCCTCCTGCTGAACAGGCTCACGACCTTCGAGAGCACCCCGGCCCTGTTGCCCACGAGTATCGATATCGTGTTCTTATCCATCGGACGCGCCCCCCGCCGCCTAAATGAAAGCCCCGGTATCGGCTGATACCGGGGCTGCCTAATGTCTCGCAATTAATGTCGGAGTCTTGGCGAACCTACATCGCATGTGAACATCATCTTCATCGGACCTTAGGCCCTGCGCACGTTTGCGGCCTGGGGACCCTTGGCTCCCTCGACGACCTCGAACTCCACCTCGGCACCCTCGTCCAGCGTCTTGAACCCATCCATGGCGATGGCGGAGAAATGCACGAAAACGTCATTCCCGCTCTCCCTCTCGATGAACCCAAATCCCTTCTCCGCGTTGAACCACTTTACCTTACCCTTTTCCATTAACTCCGTTCCTCCCAAGAAAATATCTTTGCCCGACTTTTGCCGGAGCATATAGACGGGGATTATATATGAGCGTAAATGTCAAGTCAACATTGATCCAAAATAATTTTACACGCCGCACCCTAGGCCTTCTTCCTGCATGAGAAGAAGACCCTTTCGTCGGAGTCCCTCGGCCTCCTGAGCCTCATGCCGCCGTACTGCCTGACGTCCACGAAGCCCGCCCGCGCCAGCAGCCCCTCCAGCTCACCCAGACCGTAGCATCGCTCGCGGACGGTCTCGTCCTCCCTCTCGTAGAGGTCCCCCCTCTTCTTGAAGAGCACCAGGTCAAACGAGTAGGAACGCCTTTTCGGCGAGTATGAGCCGGTCCATATGACGGCCGCGTCGTCGCGTATGTCATAGTGCGCCCCGCCTTCACATTTCGCGCATAGGCCGCGCTCCGTGCAGACGTCGAATATCAGCGCGCCTCCTGGCTCCAGGAAGGTGTGTATCCCCCGGAACATGGAGGCCAGCCCCTTGGCGTCGGGCACATGGTTGACCACGTCGGTGACGCATACGCAGGCGTCCACGCCGCCGTACAGGTCCAGGCGGCGCACGTCCTGCCGCACGAGCAGGACGTCGCCGACGGCCCCCGCGGCCGTCCCGGCCGCCGCCATCGCCAGTTGCTTGGCCTTCGCCACCCCCAGCATGGCCTCCGAGCCGTCGACGCCGATGACGTCGTACCCGCGCGAGGCCAGCTCCAGGGAGAGGCTGCCCGTCCCGCACCCTAAGTCGAGGATAAGCCTCGGCGCGACCTCCAGCCTGGCGAACAGCCTCTCGGCGAAGTCCGCGATGCCGGGGTAGTCGATGTCGCCGGCGAACTCATCGTACGCGGAGGCCAGCGCCCCATATGCCGGCTCCTCCCCCGGGTCCCGGCTACATCCTTTCATATCCGGCCCCATCGTGCGCGAACGCCTTCTCATACAGCGAGGACTCCCCCGGCCGGTATCCGTCGACCCCCACCAACCCCCCGAAGAAGTCTATGGCCCTCCTGAGCTGCGCGTCATCGCTTTCCGGTATCCTCTCCACCGGGACGCCCCGATAGTCGGGATGACACTCCACGTCCACGTCCGGCTCTATGCCCTCCCCGTCTATGCAGGCCCCCGAGGGCGTGTAGTACCTCTCTATGGTGTACCTCATGCCCGAACCGTCCTTGAACGTGTATGAGGCCTGCACCAAACCCTTGCCGAAGGTCCTGCGCCCTATGAGCACCCCCGCCCTGTTGTCCTTGACCGCGCCGGCCAGTATCTCGGACGCGCTCGCGCTGTCCCCGTCGATCAGCACGGCCAGGGGCAGTCCGAGCCCCTCCCCCTCCGACATCGAGTAAGCCCTCTCCCCGTCCCTGCCCTCCGTGAAGACGATGACCCCCTCGGGCAGCAGGTAGTCGCAGACCTTCACGACCTGGTCGAAGTACCCGCCCGAGTTGCCGCGCACGTCCACGATAAGGGCGCGTATGCCTTCGGCCTTGAGCCTGCCCACCGCCTCCGCGAAGAACTCCGCCGTGCTCGCGTCGAACCTGACGATCCTCACGTAGCCTATGCCCTCACCCAGCACGTCATGGTACAGGTTGACCGTCCTGATCTTCCTGATGCCCACGTCCAGCCTGATGTTCCTGCCCAGGTCCCCGCGGTATAGGACGACCTCTATGCGGTCGCCGCCGTGGCCCCTGATCACGGCGACCAGTTCGTCCACCCCCATCGCGGACGCGTCCAGGCCGTCGACGGAGACGAACACGTCCCCCGCCAGGATGCCGGCCTCATGCGCGGGGGTCCCCTCATCCGGGTCGGCGGCCACGGCGATGCCCTCCTCGGTCATCAGCACGCTGACGCCTATCCCCGTGTACCTTCCCTCCATGCCCTCGAGCATCGGCTGCCACAGGTCAGCGGGGTAGTATGACGTGTATCTGTCCCCCATCGACCATGTCATGCCCAGGAGCGCGCCCTCCAGCAGCCTCTCCTCACTGACGGGGTCCAGGAAGCGGCTGAGGATGAGCCCCTTGGCGATCGCGAACTTCTCTATGCTGCGCTCGCTCACCGCAGGCGGCCGGAAAAAGGAGGCCTCCCCCATCGTGAACCGGAACCCGGTGAACAGGCCGGTGGTGAGGATGAAGGTGATCAGCGCCGTTATGGTTACGTACACGCCCGCGTTGCCCGATTTTTGGTTCAGCCCGCCCGCCCCCCCGCCTATCCGACTTCACCCGATTATATACCATGGGCCCGGCTTGGCCATGTTTGACCGGGCCTGACCCCCATATTATAATACCCTAGCCGATGGGGGGCGCCGCCTTGCGCCCGCCGACGGCCACCATTGGAGGAATCGCCTAGCCCGGTTTATGGCGCACGACTGGAAATCGTGTAGGCGTTAGTAGCGTCTCGAGGGTTCGAATCCCTCTTCCTCCGGGCAGCAAAGGGATCCTAGGGGATTCGAACCCGTGAGGGCGCCGACCGTTTAGGCGACGTGTCGGTGACA
>WRCU01000147.1 GCA_009783805.1 Oscillospiraceae bacterium | reverse complement strand
TCGACCGTTTCTTCATGAAGATATCGATAGGCTACCCCTCGTTCGACGACGAGGCGGATATAGTCAGGCGGTACGGGGGTGGGCCGGAGGACGCCCTACCCCCCCCGGTGGCCAGCGGAGCTGAGATAACCGAGATCCAGGGGTTGGTGGACAAGGTCCACTTCGACGACTCCTTGGCCAGGTACGTGGTGCGGGTGGCGAACGCGACGAGGGACCATAGGGAGATCGCGCTCGGCGCCAGCCCCAGGGCCTCCATCGCGCTTTACAAGGCGTCGAAGGCCTGGGCGTTCTACTCGGGCAGGGACTTCGTCGTCCCCGACGACGTCAAGGCCATGGCCCCGCACGTGCTCAACCACAGGATCATGCTCAGGCAGGAGGCCAAGCTGAGGAAGCTCAGCGCGGCGGACATCGTGGACGGGATCCTGGGGTCAGTGCCCATACCGGTGGTGGGTCAATATGCGGCGAAATAGGCTGGCATACGCCGGGATCATCCTGGCCTCCATCGTGCTCACGTTCTTCCAGGGAAGGGCCGCGCCTTACATCATCCTATACGCCGTGCTGGCGGCGCCCGCGCTTTCCCTGGCCTTCCTCACCGTCACACGGATAAGGTTCAAGTACATCGAGTCGATCGGCGAATTTTCGGCGGTCAAGGGGGACAAGGTAAGTTATAGGCTCCTCCTGATAAACGAAACCCCCTTCATGGTTCCCTACCTTACCGTCCGCTTCACGAAGGTGCCGTTCTTCATCTCCGAGATATCGATAGACAAGGTCTCGCTGGGGCCGTTCGGCAAGAAGAGGTACGAGTTCGACTTCACCTGCGGGTACATGGGCGTGTACGACGTGGGCGTCGAGGCTTTCGAGCTCACGGACCTGCTGGGCCTGTTCAAGGTCAGGTATTCGCCCCTCGTCAAGCGCACGGTCACGGTCTACCCGAGGATCGTCCAACTGACCAAGCTCCGATCCGACCCTTTCCTGATCTCAGAGACGCAGCCGGAGGTGAAGGCGGAGGTCGAGGACATGACCGCCGTCTCCCATATCAGGGACTACGCCTACGGCGACTCCTTGAGGCGGATCCATTGGAAGCTGTCCGGCAAGCTGCAGAGGCTCGTCTCAAAGAACTATGAGAACACGGCGCAGATGAGGCTCAGCGTGTTCGTCGACTATAACGTCGGCCTGGCCAAGGAGCGCGAGTACGTAAGCGACAGGATCGCGGAGAGCGCGATAGCGGTCATATACCATGGCCTGAGCAACTGGATGGGCGTGGACTTCCTGTACCATGGCGAGGGGGCCCTGGGGAGGATGGAGGCGAGCACGCCGTCGGACTTCGCGCCCATATACGAGTTCGTCGCCCGAAAGCCTTTCGACTCCGACGCCAGCCTCTCCGACGTCATGGACATATACTTTACAGACGGGCTTCGGGGCTCCAGCATTTTCCTCATAACCTCCTGCCCGGACCTGGGGATCTTCGACAAGGTATGCAGGCTCGCCTCCGCGGACCGCGAGATCACGCTTATATACGTCGCCGAGACGGACGCGGAGGTCACCTACGACGAGTTGGGCGAGCTGGTAAGGCAGCTTTCCGACTTCGGCGTGAAGCTATGCCTGATATGCAAGGACGGCGACACCAAGGCCTCCCTGGAGGACGTCGCCTGAAGGCGTCGGGCGTTCGTCCCCCCCTTGGGGGCCCAGTGACCGGAAAGGCGGGTTTGCGGCCATGCGCGTGAGGAGCCTCGGCAACTACCTGATGAACCTGCTGGTCGGGACCGCGTTCAGCTCGGGCATCGTCGTCGCCCTAACCTCGTCGCTGCGGTTCCGGACCGACGACGCGCTCATCGTGGCGATGGTCTGCGCCTTCATGGCCGCCTTCGCGTTGGCCATGAACTACAAGGTCTCGGTCTACCCGACGCTGATCACGCTCGCGTCCCTGACCATCGTGGCCGCCTCCCTGACCCTATACTTCGGCGCCTTCGGCGAGGTGGCCGACTACGTCGCCTGGCTGAGGGCGTTCATTTACCACCCGACGGACGTCAGCCAGGCGTATGAGCTGGTCACCACCGCCCTGCTATGCCTCCTCATATGCCCATTCGTGGTCGCCTCGAACGTGAGGCGCTTCACGTTCCTGCCGGCCGTGCTGGGAGGCGCCTCGCTGTTCGTTGTCCAGATCCTGTTCAGGTTCTTCAGCTCACGCCCGGCCCTATACATGTTCCTTTTCGCGGTCATATGCTACGTCGTCATGAACGAGTACCACAAGGCCAGGTCCAGGGGAGGCAACGACTACGCGGGTCCCGGGCAGTTCGCCTTATGGGTTTCCGTCTTCACGGCGATCGTACTGGCCATAGTCGTCAGCCTCCCCTACAGCCAGTCGCCGACCAGATGGCTGTGGCTGGAGAATACGCTCGTCTCGATATTCAACCGATTCTCGCCCCAAGGCAACAGATACTATTCCTACGACTCGTTCGCCTTGAACCTCTTCATGGGGTCCAGGAAGAGCCTCGGCGGCAACATCGAGCTGGACGACTCCCTGGCCTTGGAGGTGAGGGCCGACTACCCGCAGTACATACGCGGCGGCGTGTACAGCGTCTACACCGGAACCGAGTGGCTCAAGGGCAGGCTAGGCTACGACTCGTCCATGCGCGGCCTGAACGGCTATTACCTGGACACCATGGCCATGACCAACGCCGCCAAGGTCATCGGCAACGACTATCTGGCCAGCGGCCCCATAGTCGACTTGGACGTACGCATAACGTACCGGTACGTCAGGACCAAGACCGTCTTCAACGTATTGGGCGCCTACGAGATCGTGAGGGGCTCCTCCAGGCCGGGGAACGCCATACGGACCGATGGGCTGACGAACTCCTACGTGGACGAGACGGAGTCGTCCGGCTTCTCATACACCGTAAAGGTCAAGGCGGTCGAGGCCCCCGTCCTGCACAGGGACATGCTGAGGCGGTCGGGCAACGGCTTCTGGGAGAAGGTGGGCGCGTTCATCGACATGTCGGTCATCTGCGCCTATCCGGAAGACGGCTCGGCGCATCCTTTCGGCGACATCGGCTCATACCCGCCCATGCGGTCCGAGCTGACCGAGGATGAGGTGGCAGGGATGGCCGACAGGGTATATAAGGACACGGCGCGGTACGACGCGGCCGAACGCCTGCAGGTATATATGCCGACTTCCTTGATGCTGCCGGGCAGCTACGGGGGTGATAGGGCCTACCTTCCCTACCGCGGATTGGCCTACGAATGCTCGCCGATCGGGGTGAGCCTAACGCTGGGCGAGGTAAGGAGGCTTAGGGCGAACGTCTCGATGTTCGTCGACGCCTCGGAAGGCATCAGGGATTCGTTCCTGCAGCTGCCCGACTCGCTGCCCGAGATGGTGGTCACGATCGCCCAGATCCAGTCGGGGTACGGCACCGGGATCACGGAGTATGACATGGCCCTATCCATCGAGAGGTATCTCAAGAGGGACATGTTCACCTATAGCCTGAAGCCCGGGGCGGTCCCGCAGGGGGCGGACTTCGTCGACTACTTCCTCTTCCAGTCCAGGGAAGGGTACTGCTCGTACTTCGCGTCGGCCATGGTCGTCATGCTCAGGGCTTCGGGCATACCCGCCAGGTACGTGGAGGGCTATTACACTTCCGGCGAGCCCGAGGACGGCGTATATGAGGTGACCAACAGGACGGCGCACGCATGGGTGGAGGCCTACATCGAGGGCATGGGCTGGACTGTCTTCGACCCGACGCCCACGACGCCGGACCCCTCGTCCGGCCCGGAGCAAGGGTCTGGCTGGGACGACCTGTGGAACGGAGGCGAGGACCTCGCCTCACCCCCGCATACCGGGAACGACATGAGCTACGAATACTGGAAGGAATATTACGAGAACCTATACAAGGAAGGCGGGGGCGAGTCGGCCATCGTGGCCGAGGATGGGGCGGGGGTCATGGCCGTCGTCCTCAGCCCGGCCGTAGTGCTGCCGACCATACCCTTGCTCGCGGCCGCGTTCATGGCCTTCCGCTATAAATTGAAGAAGTCCAGGCACGGCAGGTCCATGAGAGGAATGGACCCTCGCGGGCTCATTATCCGGACATATTCGGAGATCATGCACCACCTTGACCTCCAGCTCCTGCCTAAGGCCCCCAGCGAGACGCCCATGGAGTATGCCGAGCGGCTTTCGGGCACGGTCGGGTTCAGGCAGTTCCTCACGGGTGGGGTCTCCTTCAGGAAGGTCACCGAGATGTTCAACGAGGCGCGCTATGGGCAAGGCGAGATATCGGGCGACGTAAGGCCCGAGCTGGCCTACTTCCATGAGAAGATATCGGCGAAGACGAGGTATGCGCTCACCCGGACGGCGTATTTCATGGAAAGGTACGTCCTATGCAGGATCTTCCAATGACTGCCCGCCATGCGGGCCTTGGCGCAATGCAATTGGCCGTCGGCCATCTAGGGGGTGCCGCAGGGTGCGTGACATGATCGTGATCGGCGCGGGTCCGGCCGGCCTGAACGCGGCGCTGTACGCCTCGCGGTTCGGGCTGTCCGTGACGGTCGTGGAAAGGGGCGTCATGGGAGGCCAGGCCGCCCAGACGCATCTGATCGAGAATTACCTGGGCTTTGAGTCCATCCCAGGCTATGAGCTGGCCGAAAGGATGGTCTCGCACGTCCGCAGGCACGGGGTGGAGTTCATGGATGGCCGCGTGGGCTCACTGGCCGTCGAGGACGGCATCATGAAGGTCGGCGCGGGGTCCGAAACCCTTGCCGCGAGGAGCGTCGTGATAGCCGCGGGATGCCGCCCCCGCAGGCTGGGCGTCGGGGGCGAAGAGGCTTTCTTGGGCATGGGCGTCTCATACTGCGCCACGTGCGACGGCGCCTTTTTCAAGGGCAAGGCCGCGGTGGTGGCTGGGGGGGGCAATACGGCCCTCGGCGACGCGGTCTTCCTATCCAAGCTATGCTCCAGGGTGTACGTGGTGCATAGGCGCGGCGCGTTCAGGGCGGACGAGGCGCTGGTGAGGCAGGCGCGCTCGTGCGGGAACGTGGAGTTCGTGATGGGCGCCGTGGTCTCGGCCTTGCTCGGGGATAAGGCGCTGAGCGGCGTCGTCGTCCGAGGCGTGGACGACCCGCGCGAAAGGCGTATAGAGGCTGAGGCCTTGTTC
>WRCU01000146.1 GCA_009783805.1 Oscillospiraceae bacterium | reverse complement strand
TTGGCTTTTTTCGATTTCGTATTCGGCGGGGGTGGCGGAGACGTAGATTGTTTGTTTTAATCGGTCGTTGAATTCGGTGAAGTTTAGCGGGCGGTTGTCATATGCCGACGGCAAGCGAAATCCAAAGTCGACAAGTGCGCCTTTGCGTGCTTTGTCGCCGTTGTACATTCCGCGTATTTGCGGGATTGTTATGTGGCTTTCGTCAATCACCCGAACCTTTCGCAGAACCTATTTTAAACAATGAAGATCCTTCGCGTTGCTCAGGATGACAAATAAAAGGCTCAGGATGACAGGCCAATGGCTTAGGATGACATAAAGGGTGTCATCGCTAGGAGTGCAACGACGCGGCGATCCATATACCGTCATTGCGAGGAATGAAATGACGAAGCAATCCATTAACGCTGCCGCTCCTCGCAATGACGGGTCTTAGGGACCCTCGCAATGACGGGCCAGGCGAGATTGCTTCGTCGCAAGGCTCCTCGCAATGACGGGTCTTAGGGACCCTCGCAATGACGGGCCAGGCGAGATTGCTTCGTCGCAAGGCTCCTCGCAATGACGGGCCTTAGGGACCCTCGCAATGACGGGCCAGGCGGGATTGCTTCGTCGCATGGCTCCTCGCAATGACGGGCTTTAAGGCTCCTCGCAATGACGGGCCTTAGGGACCCTCGGCTTCATTAATTCACGTAGAACATCTCGATGGCGTCCGCCAAAGGCTCGCCGCCCCGGCCCAGGAGCCTCATCTCCAGCGAGTACAGCCCCGGCGCGAACGATCCGGTGGGCAATGCCGCCACGTCGGTGACCCCGACCCCGCCTTTCGCCGAGATGCCCTCGACGACGCCCTCCACGCCGTCGGCCCGATCGGCCCCGACCTCAACCGGGGTCACCGCCCCGCCGGCCTCCGACCGTATCCGGTACCGCAGGCAGGCCCCCTCGATCGCCCCCCCATAATTGCTCACGCTGACCGTGAGCGCCTCCCCGGGGGCCGCCATGACGCCGCCGCGGAGGGCGGTCACGCATACGTCGGCCAGGAGCCGCCGCGCCGCGTGGTAGGTCAGCTTGGCGTTCCCGCGCATGTCCACCAGCCCGCCCAATATCGTCCAATAGTCGTACATGGTGACGAAGGAGTAGGCCGAGACCTCATCGGGGTACCGGCGCAGCATGTGTATCACCGAGGCCAGCCTGACGCACCCCATCGCCTGGGTCACCTTCCAGTCGTCGCGCCCCATGGCCCTGCCGTATAGTGTGACGTCGCCCTTGCTCCTGTCGACGCCGTAGAAGGGCGTCTTCTTCCAGCGGAACTCATCGTACATGTCGCCCACGTTCTTGGGGTCGGGCATGCCGCCCGCCCCGAACTCCGTCACTATGAGCGGCCTCCCGCCCCCCTGCAGCGCCACGGCCCCCTCCACCAGCTCAGCCGACGCCCCGTGTATGTCCCAGGGCGCGTCGGGCCGGTTGTATTGGGGGTGGTCCCACACGGCCCCCGCCCAGACGGTCCCGGCGCCTGCCCCCTTGCCCGCGGGGTTGCCGACCATCTCCATGAGGAAGTTCACGTACATGCTGTTCGGCACGACGGGCCTCGTCGGGTCGGCCTCCCTCACCAGCCGGTACATCATGTCGGAGAACGCCTGCCTGCGGAACGCGTTGTCGCACAGCAGGGCCTCGTCGGCCATCTCCCAGATGACTATGCTGGGGCGGTTGCGCAGGCTGCCGACCATCGCACCCACGTCCCTGGCGGCCAGCATCTCCATCTGCGGGTGGACGTTCCACACCTCGAAGTAGCCGGCCCAGGTGAGCATGTACCCCAGCTGGTCGCACCACTCGGCTATGCGCCTGCAGTGCAGCCTCGTGTCGCTGGGCCACCTGGAGCAGTTCGCGCCCATCCCCTTGTGCAGCAGTATGTCCTTCACGATGACCGGGTCGCCGGGGGCTATCATCGGCTCGCCGAAGTAGTTGCATATGTCATGCGTCCCCCGCAGGACGGTCCTGACGCCGTTTAAATAGAAGCGCGCCCCCTCCATCCTGAACGTGCGCACCCCGAACGATTCGTACAGGTCGTCGATGGGCTCCCCGGCCGCGTCATGGAGCACGATGCGCGCCAGATACAGCGAAGGGCTGTCGGGCGTCCATAAGTCCGGGCCGGGGATCGCTATGCGCACGCTGACCTTGGAATCGGCCATGGGCGCGGCGCCGTAGTGGGCCGCGGCCGAGCAGACCTCCGGCCCGTCCATACCGTCCCACCGCGTGACCGTGACCGTGGCCTTCCCCCCGAACCGGTGCCCGTATTGGTTGCGGACCGTCAAGTCGAAGGAGACATGCGCGAGCCCCGGCGATATGGACTCCGTATGGATGAAGGCGTCCCTCAGGTGGCACTTGTGCGTTACCGTGACCGTTACGTCGTCGGCGAGGCCCGCCCCGACCCTGTCGCGCCAGTCGTAGGCGTCCTTCCCCCAGGTGTGCGCCTTGTCGAAGTACGCGTGCTGGAAGCCGTTGTGGAAGAAGTGCGGCATGTTGCTGACCACGTTCGTCGTCCGGACGGCCACGAAGGGCCTGTCGGAGATGCCGGAGCACAGCGCCTCCGTCACCTCCATCTCATACGGGAAGAGCCCCCAGTGGTCGTACATGACCGGCGCGTCGTTGACCCAGACGTCGCTGATGAGGTTCGCGCTGTTGACGCGCAAGTATGCGACCTTATGGTCGAGGGCCGGGTTTAGCATGAAGTACCTGCCCCCGCCCGGGTTTATAGGGTCCATCGCGAAGCCGGCCCTGTACCAGCCGGCGATCTCGCCCCTCCAGACGTTCGCGTGCGGGCCGTCGTCGTTGTTCGCATACAGCATGTAGCCGGTCCTGCCGAAGAGCGCGGGGTCCTCGGGCACGTGGTCGAACGTGTGCGGCAGGCTCACCCCCTCCCAGCCCGAGTCGTCCGCCTCGTGCAGGAAGTATCCCTCGCGCAGGCCCACGCCGTCCGGGTCCAGCCTGAACTTCCAGTCCCTGAGGCTTATCACCTTCCTGACCTTCGGCTCGGGCCTCACCTTTAGCTTGGCCATGGCCTCGGCGACCTCGGCGTCGGTCACCGCGTCCTCCCTGGCGCCGTAGAATTCGTGCGCCCTCTCGTAGAGCCTGCCGAGGTACTCATGCCTCCGATCGATAGGAAGCGCTTCCATGCCTACCGGGTCCGCCTTGCCCATACCGACACCCCCATTGTCACCGCCTGCACATGGACTCATACGCCTCGTTATAATATAGGGCGCTCTCCACCGGCGTGTTGGGGGAGATGTGGTTCCCGACGGACAGGAAGTACCCCGGGCAGCCCTTGCCGATCGCCATGCACCGCGCCACCTCGCCGCGTATGTCCTCACGCGAGCCGAACATGAGGACGCGCGTGTCCGCGTTCCCGATAAAGGCGTGGGTCGACCCGTACCTCTCGGCTATCCGCGCCATGTCGACGGTGGGCTCCAGCGCGAAGCCCGATATCCCCGTCTTCGCCAGGTCGTCTATGTATCGCGTGTAGTCGCCGTCGGCGGTGAACATGACCACCTTGCCGGCCTCCCGGAGCGGCGCCACATAGCGCGCGATGTTCGGGAAGACGTACCTCCTGTACCAGTCGGGGTGCATGAACCCCCCGGAGTTCCAGACGAAGTCGTCGTGTATCATGACGCACTCGGCGGACGAGTCCGCGATGGCGTAGAAGAACCGCTGCATCCAGGCGGCGTACCTGTCCGTCAGCTCCCCGAATCGGACGGGGTCCTCCCCCGCGGCCGTGAGGAGCAGCTCCCAGCCGAACAGGGCGATGAGGCCCGACATGACGGACGTGTACGTCCCCGTCATGTTCACGGCTTCGGGGTACCAACCGCACGCCCTCTCGTACGCCTTGGAGAACGTCTCGACCAGCTCCCCGTGCGGCGGGCACTTGAACGCCTCCATCGGCCGCAGGGCGTAGACCTCCTCCGGGTCGCCCGAGAAGGTGGACCTCACGTCGTCGTCGTAGTCCGACCCGTCGTTGGCGTACGCGGCGTGCCCCATCCTGGTCCCGATGCCGTTGTAGTACTGCCCCCCCACCAAGGTGTTCCACTGGAAGTCGAAGCCCCACGCCAGCATCGCCTGCCTCAGGGCGCGCCCCTGCAGCTCGGGGGGGCTGTCGGGCCCCACCTCGATGCCGGTTATGGCGCTCAGCAGCGCGTGGTGGTAGTTCAGCGAATATTCCGTCCTGGGCACCCTGGAGGGCATCTCCAGCCTCAGCGCCGCCCAGCCGTCCTCATATGACACCGGCGTCCCCCCCATCCTTTAGCCGCTACGTCCAGCCCATTCCGTATGGGCCGTCCGCCGGCCCTCAAAAACGCCATACGCGCTTGGATATCATCAGCGCCCTTTTCCTGTCTTCCAGGGTATCCTCGAAGGCCTTGTCCTCCACCTCTATGCAGACGTCGCCCCCGTACCGGACGTCGGTGAGGGCCGACAGGAACCCGTCCCAATTTATGTCACCCAGCCCGGGCAGCTTCGGCGAATGGTAGGCGAGCGGCGCGGCCAGGATCCCATGGTCGTCCAGCCTGTCTCGGTATACCCTCACGTCCTTGATGTGGACGTGGAACAGCCTGTCCTTGAATTCGCGTATCGGCTTGATGTGGTCCATGCGCTGCCAAACCAGGTGCGAGGGGTCGTAGTTAAGGCCGAACGATGGGCTGGGGATCATCTCGAACATCCTGCGCCAGACGGCCGGCGAGACGGCCATGTTGTTGCCGCCCGGCCACTCGTCCCCCGAGAAGAGCATGGGGCAGTTCTCTATCCCGATCCTGACGCCGCGGCCCTCCGCGTGCCTGACTATCGGGGGCCAGACCTCGCGGAAAACGGCGAAGTTTTCCTCCAGCCCAAGAGATTTATTCCTGCCGACGAACGTGTTCACCAGCCCGACGCCCAGGCGCGAGGCCGCGTCGACCACCTTGGCCAGGTGGCCGGCGAAGAAGGCCCGCCTCTCCGGGTCGGGGTCGAGCAGGTTCGGGTAGTAGCCCAAGGCCGATATGGCGACGCCCTTTTCGCGCAGGCACCCCTTTATCTGCGACTCCCTCTCCGGCGTCAGCCCATCCATGTCTATGTGGGTGACGCCGGCGTACCTGCGCTCCGCCTTCCCCACGGGCCAGCACATCAGCTCCACGCA
>WRCU01000145.1 GCA_009783805.1 Oscillospiraceae bacterium | reverse complement strand
CTATGAGCGTGAAGTTGAGCCCGCGGGCCTTTGACTCCCTGTCCAGGTACTGCCTCATGAACCCCACTATCTCCAGGCCTAAATTTTTGCTCTCCTCCGTCTCGCCGTGGTGGTGGCCGGTCAGGGCCACCAGGGCCTCGGCCAGCCCTATGAACCCCACGGAGAACGTGCCGTGCTTGAGCACCTCACGAACCTCGTCGTTGGGGCCCAGCCCGCAGGAGTCCAGCCAGACGCCCTGGCCCATGAGGAACGGGAAGTTGAAGGTCTTTTTTCTCGCGATGATCTCGAAGCGCTCCAACAGCTGCTCGACCACGAGCGCCAGTTTCCTCTCCAGGTCCTCGAAGAAGGCGTCCACGTACTTGTTCGCCTTTATGGCCAGGCGAGGCAGGTTTATGCTCGTGTAGCTGAGGTTGCCCCTGCCGTATGAGGTCTGCTTCCCCTTGTCGTAGTGGTTGGATATGACCCTCGTGCGGCAGCCCATGTAGGCTATCTCGGTTTCCGGGTGCCCGGGGACGTAGTACTCGGCGTTGAAGGGGGCGTCCTGGAAGGAGAAGTTGGGGTAGAGCCGCCTGGCGCTGACCTTGCAGGCCAGCTTGAACAGGTCGTAGTTCACCTCGCCCTCCGCGAAGTTCACACCCCTCTTGATGCGGAATATTTGGATGGGGAAGATGGCCGTCTCGCCGTTGCCCAGGCCGGCCGAGGTGGCCAGGAGTATGTTCCTTATGGCCATGCGCCCCTCGGGCGTGGCGTCCATGCCGTAGTTGATCGAGCTGAAGGGGGTCTGCGCCCCGGCGCGGCTGTGCATGGTGTTGAGGTTGTGGATGAAGGCCTCCATAGCCTGGAACGTGGCCTTCTCCAGCTCCGGCAGCGTCCTCTTCCTGGCGAACGCCTGCGCCTGCGAGGCCGCGGCCTCCGCGTACCCCATCGTGGCCAGCATGCCGGCCTCCATGGCCGTGAAGTCGCCCTCGTCACCTATGGACGGGGCGTGCCCCTGCTCGGCCAGGGACGCCCATCCCTTTTGCAGGGCTTCCGCGTCGGGCTCGGCGTCCCCCAGAAGGTCCAGGGCCCTCACCATGTTGTTTTTATAAAGCTTGCGGTACGTCTTCCTGATGCCCTCCGCCATGGCGTAGTCGAAGTTCGGGATGCTCTGCCCGCCGTGCTGGTCGTTCTGGTTGGCCTGTATGGCTATGCACGCGAGCGCGGCGTAGGTGAGGATGTCGGATGGCTCCCTCAAGAAGCCGTGGCCCGTGGAAAAGCCGCCGTGGAACAGCGAGAGGAGGTCTATTTGGCAGCAGGTCGTGGTGAGGGTGAAGAAGTCGTAGTCGTGGATGTGTATGTCCCCATCCTTGAAGGCCTTGGCGTGCTCGGGCTTGAGCACGAACTTGTCGCAGAACTCCTTGGCGGACTCGCTGCCGTACTTGAGCATGACGCCCATGGCGGTGTCCGCGTTGATGTTGGCATTCTCCCTCTTCAGGTCGCTGTCCGCGGAGTCCTTGAAGGTGATGTCGCCGAGCACCTTCATCAGGCGCGTGTTCATCTCCCTGGACCTGGTGCGCTCGGCCCTGTAGAGGATGTACTCCTTGGCCGTGCGGGCGTGCCCGGATTCCATGAGGACGGACTCCACGACGTCCTGTATGTTCTCGACCGTCGGGGTCTTGTCGGCGTAGTCCTCCGAGAGCCTCTCCATGACCTTCTCGGTGAGCGCTATGGGGGTCTCCGCCTCCTTCCTGCCGACGGCCAGCCTCGCCTTGTATATGGCGTCGGTGATCTTCTGCCTGTCGAAGGGCACCTCGCGCCCGTCCCTCTTCAATATCGTCCTGATCTCGCCCATTCTCCCCACGCCTCTTTCGGTCCGCGATTATTCCGGCCCACATCCGGCCGCCCCGTCGGGTACCACTACTAATGGTGCCGGCCGTAGGCGAATATCATTATATACCACCATATATAGAAATCAAATGCGTCAATGGCGGTCCCGGCGGAATCGTAAATTCCTCGTAAAGGCGCCTGCGGGGCGGGTATCGTGGTATTGCTATTTGGCAATATATGGAATATAATGCACATAATGTATTTAGCCCGACGAATGGGGTGATGACATGAGGGGAGGCCTGATCCGATTCCTTACCGCGCTGCTGTGCATACTCGCGGCGCTGGCGGTCACGCTGGCCATCAGCCCGGACGGGACCGCGGGCACCTACCGGTACGCCTGCTACGCGAGGCGCGCCATCAAGGCCGGCAGCCTCATCGAAGCGGAGGCCGACGTCGGGGTCATGGGTTACGTGGGGAACGATTCCGCGTCCGGGTACATCCCCGAGAAGGGGGGGCTCTCCGGTAGGTTCGCCGTCAAGGACATCCTCCCGGGGGAGCCCATCACCATGTCCAACACGGCGCACGTCTCAGAATATGGGCTGGGCGCCGAGGGGGGGAGGGCGGTCTCCGTCTCCGTCAGGTCGCTCGCCGCCGGGGTGGCCGGCAGGCTCATGCCGGGCGACAAGGTGAACGTCGTCTGCTACTCGCGGGGCGACGGGCAGGCCAGGCTGTTCCCGGAGCTTGCGGGGATTACGGTCCTCGGGGTCTGCGACGACTACGGGAACGAGCTGGAGGCGGTGGCGGCGGGCTCGTCGGGGATGAGGAACCGCGGCGCGGCGGCCGTGATCCTACTGGTGGACGACTATCAGGCGCTTAGGCTCATAGAGGCCGAGAACGGCGGGGTGCTGCACTTCGTGTTCGTCGGCCGATGACCGGGGGCGGCAGGGATCGGGCGGATGGGGGTTGAGGCAATGGGGAGGATAGTGAGCGTGATAGGGAAGGGCGGCGGGGGCAAGAGCACGGTCAGCGCCAACCTGGCGTGCGTCCTGGCGCTGAGGGACAAGATGGTGCTCCTGGTGGACGGCGGCACGGTCTACGGGTCGCTGGCGCACCTCCTCGGGGTCAGGGTCGCGGCCAGCCAGTCCATGGTGAGGATGATGGACCAGGCCTCCCCGTACGAGTCGTTCAACGACTACGCGCAGTGCCGGAGGATGAGGAACCTGGCCGTGGCGACGCTGGGCGACGACGACGGGTGCATGGCCATGCAGGCCCATGACCCGGGCAGGCTGAAGAGGTTCCTGGCTGTAAGCAAGGAGAGGTTCGACTTCGTCATCAACGATTGCGGGGAGGATCCCAGGGAGCCGTTCACGGCCATATCGTGCTCGGCTTCCGACCACATAGTGGAGGTCGTGCGCGCCAGCGCCCAGGGCGCCGCGTACAAGAGGGCGACCGACGGGCTGATCGGCAGGCTGTCGGCCGGCTCGAAGGTGATAAGGGTGCTGGGCATGAGCAAGGGCGCGGCCGAGGCGGAGGGTTTCATGAAGGTCACGGGGTACGCGTTCGACCACGTGCTGCCTTTCTGTTCGGGGGCGGGGCTGGGTGACTCCGGCGGGGCGCCCTTGGCGGCCTTGGGTGCCAAGCGCCCCAGGGATAGGGAATACCTGAGGAAGATAGGGTTCATGGCCTTGGAAGTCGGGTATGGTCGGAAATAATAAATATTAAAACGGAATCGCGGAATCGCGCGCTTAATAATGCGAAGGACATAAAAACATAGACATATCATGCGGCGGGGTTTTCGATATGGGCAGAGGGGAATGGGACATCAACGAGTTCATATACGGGCTTTCGGGATCGTTCGCCGACGCCGGGCCCGGGGGCGCCGGAACGGCGGAGGGACTGGCGTACGGCGACGCGCTCGAGAAGGTGAAGGGCCTGATCAGCGCGAACCACGCGACGGAGCTGGCGGGCACGGTCGAGGACGAGGGGGCGCGCGACAGGGTGAAGGGGCTCATAACGCGCTACGTGGAGTCGGAGAGGATGAGGGTCAGGGGGCACGAGAGCCTGGCGACGCTGGTGGACGCCATGTATGAGGACATGGCGGGCTTCTCCTTCCTCAGCAAGTACATATACGACGACGCGGTCGAGGAGATCAACGCCAACGCGTGGGACGACATAGAGGTCGTTACGGGCAGCGGCTGGCGCAGGCTGGACGAAAGGTTCCAGTCGCCGGAACAGTGCGTGGACATGGTGTGCAAGCTCATGAGGCTCGGAGGGGTGGTGATAGACGCCTCCAAGCCGGCCCAGGACTCGTACATCACCAAGGGCGTGAGGGTGTCGGCCATCATCCCGCCGTGCGTCGACGACGACGTGGGCGCGGTCTTCTCCATACGGAAGCAGAAAGGGACCTTCTTCACGAAGGAGCGCATGGTGGGCCTGGGCACGGCCACCGAGGAGACCCTGGACTTCCTCATCATGTGCGTGAACCACGGGATCAGGGTAGGCATAGCCGGGGCCACCGGCTCGGGGAAGACCACCGACATAGCGTTCCTGCTCTCCTGCGTCGGCAAGGACAAGAGGATATTCAGCATCGAGGACTCCAGGGAGCTGAGCCTGACGGGCGGGGACGGCCCCGGCGGGCGCGGCAGGGTCATACACGCGAGGACGAGGGAGGGCAAGGACGGGAAGAATGAGGTGAGCGCGAACTTCCTCCTTAAGAAGGCGCTAAGGTTCCACCCGGACATCATCGTGCCCGCCGAGATGAGGGGCGAGGAGGCGATGACGGCCCAGGAGGCCGGCAGGACGGGCCACACGATACTGACCAGCCTCCACGCGTCCACGGCGCTGGCCGCCTACACGCGGATCCTGACCATGTGCATGCTGACGGGGGTCAGGCTCTCCGAGGAGCTGATGCTGAAGCTGATAGTGGAGGCCTTCCCGATCATGGTGTTCAAGAAGCAGCTGCCGGACCTCAGCAGGAAGTACATGAGGGTCATAGAGGCGGAGGACTACGTGGGCGGGAGGCTCATATACAGGACGCTGTTCCGGTTCGTGGTCACCGGCAAGGAGATGGCGCCCGACGGCGGCGGGATCGCCAGGATAACCGGCTACCACAAGAGGGTCGGGCGCATATCGGACAGGCTGGCGGGCGAACTGCTCGAGAACGGATGCGACATCGGCGCCATCAGGGCGTACGCGGGTGAGGGATGGGATCCGGCTGGGGGTGATGGGGAATGAGGGCGATAGTGTTCGCCTTGCTGCTGGCGGCGGCCCTGTCCTTGACCGGGGTAACGCCGCAGGCCTTCCTGTCGCCCGCCGTCTTCCGGGCGAAGAGGAGGAGGGCGCTCGCCAGGCGGATGG
>WRCU01000144.1 GCA_009783805.1 Oscillospiraceae bacterium | reverse complement strand
TGGGCGGCGGCCGCGGGTCGGAGCCGGGGGCAGGCCCCGGCGCGGGCCTGGCCCGCGACGGAGGCGGACCGAGGGCGCAGGCCGAGGCGGGCAAGGACACGGTGGCATACACGGCGACCGAGGACGCGGCCGGCCACGACGGGGCAGCCGGCCGGAACGGGGCGGGCAGGGGGGCCGCGGACGGCGGCCCCGTGGACAGGTATGGGAGAAGGCTCAGGGGCCCGGACCATGAGATCAGCCTGATAAGGAACCTGGGGCGGGAGCGGGCGGAGCGCGACCCGTCCGGGAGGCAGGGACACCCGGGGGACGGGTACGCCGACGATGACGACATAGCCAGGGACGACAGGCGTAGGCGCGACCGCGGGCGTCGCGCATACGGGGACGGGGGCGCCAGGGGGGGCGAGTCGGCGGCCGCGGGGCAGGGCGGCGGGCGCGGCGAGCCGGGGCGCGGCGGCGATGGGTATGAGCGCGAGAGCCTGCCCATCAGGATAGTGAAGTATATCCTCCTTTTCGCCGTGGGCGTCCTGGCGACCATACTGTTCACGATGTTCGTGTCGTTCCCTCCGGTCGACTACGCGCCGGAGACCGGCACATCCCCCACCGCGGACGGCGGGGAGACCACCCACGCGGAAGGGACGGCGACCGACGACGCCCGGCATGAGCTGGAGCTGTTCGAGCTGCGGACGAGGATAACCGAGCTGGAGGAGGCCAACGAGGGGCTCCTGGAAAGCCTCGAGGCGGCATACAAGGAGATATCGGCCTTCAAGTACTCCGTGTACCTGTCGGAGGCCGAGGAGGCCTTCGAGGCCGGCAGGCTCAAGGAGAGCTCGTCCATAATAGCCCAGATGGACCCGATCCTGATGGTCGAGTCCGACAGGGCCTCATACAACGCGTTATTGGCCAAGTTCACGTCCAGCAACATCGACGCGATGCTGACGGAGCTGAACAACGAGATTAACGAGGGCCGCTACGAGTCATGCCTGGAATACCTGAAGGACGTGGTGCCCGTGATAGACGTCAGCGGGATCTACAAGGCCAGGGTGCTCTATTACATGGGCAAGTGCTATGAGGGCCTGGACGAGATAGACAAGGCGATAGAGGCCTACAAGGAAGTGACGGACAACTACCCGACCAGCAACTTCCACCCGTATGCGCGGGACAGGTACAACGCCTTGGTTTGAGGAAGGTCGCCATGAGATACCGCAGCACGAGGGGCGGCGCGGGGGTCGAAAGCGCGGCGTCGGCCGTCGTCAAGGGGATCGCCGACGACGGCGGCCTGTTCGTGCCCGATGGGCTGCCCAAGGTCCCGCTAGGGATGATATCCTCCATGAAAGGCATGGGCTACGCCGAAAGGGCGTACGTCGTCATGCGCCCTTTTTTAGATGAGCTCAACGAACGGGAGCTGATGGGCTGCATCGACCGGGCGTACTCCGGCGACGCGTTCGGCGGGGACCCCGCCCCCCTGTCCATCCTCGGCGACGGCCTGGCGGTCCTGGAGCTATGGCATGGGCCCACGTGCGCGTTCAAGGACATGGCCCTCCAGTTCCTCCCGCCGCTCATGGGGGTCTGCAAGGGGAAGATCGGGACGGCGGTGAGGACGCTCATACTGACGGCCACCTCAGGGGACACGGGGAAGGCCGCCCTCGAGGGGTTCCGAGACGCTGAAGGCATGGAAGTGGCGGTGTTCTACCCCTCGGAGGGCGTGAGCGCCGTGCAGCGGCTTCAGATGCAGACCCAGGAGGGGTCGAACGTCCACGTGTTCGGCGTGGAGGGCAACTTCGACGACGCCCAGAGGGGGGTCAAGGAGATATTCTCCGACGGGGGGATCGCCGCGGAGGCGGCCGCCGAGGGATGGGCCCTCTCGTCGGCGAACTCGATCAATTGGGGCAGGCTCCTGCCGCAGATAGCGTACTATTTCTCCGCCTACGCGGACCTTCTGAGGCTCGGCAGGATGGGGGCCGGGGACCCGATGAATGTCTGCGTGCCCACGGGGAACTTCGGGAACATCCTGGCGGCCTGGTACGCGAGGGCCATGGGGCTCCCGATCGGGCGGCTGACCTGCGCCTCGAACATGAACGACGTGCTGACGGAGTTCTTCGCGACGGGGGCGTACGAGTCCGGTAGGGCCTTCCATAGGACGATGTCCCCGTCCATGGACATACTCGTGTCCAGCAACCTCGAGCGGCTCCTCTACGAGGCCGCCGGCAGGGACGGGGCGGCGGTCGGCAGCCTGATGAAGGCCTTGGCGGAGGAGGGGCGCTACGACGCCTCCGCCTTGGCCGCGGCCGGGGCGTTCGGCCCGATGGATGCGGGCAGCGCCGACGAGGCCGAGACCGCGGCCGCCATCAAGGGCGTCTACGATAGGTACGGGTACGTCATGGACCCGCATACCGCCGTGGGCTATGCCGTCCTGGGGAAGATCGCCGAAAGGCGGGAGGCGGATCGCCCGGACCGCGTGGGCCACGAACTGCTGGTCTCCACGGCGAGCCCGCTCAAGTTCGCCGAGAGCGTCCATTCCGCCATATTCGGCCCGACCGGGGCCGCGCTGGGGTGGGGGGACCTCGACTACGTCGACGGGCTGTCCGAAGGCTGCTCCATCGGCGTCCCGGCCCAGTTCGGGAGGCTTAGGCACGCGAAGGCGCTGCACGGGGAGGTCATCCCGAAGGGGGGCATGGCCGACGCGGTGAGGTCCATCATGAAGGGCTCCGTTCGGGCGGCCCGATGACGCGCCGCGGCATGGCGGCCCGCGCGGGCGCGGGCGGGGACGGGCAGGGAGAATCGATAAAGCGGGGGTGGAAGGCCATGGCAGCCAAGCTTCTATGGATGGACGGGCAAGGGAAGGGCCACAACGTATATTGCATGGCCAGGATGACCGTGGAGCTGGGCGGCCCCGCGGCGGAGGCGCGGCTATGCGTGTTCGCCGACACCCACTACAAGCTGTACGTCAACGGCCGATTCGCGCAGTTCGGCCCCGTTCGGTTCGACCCCGACCACCCGGTCCACGACGAGCATGACCTGACGGGTCTGCTCGTGGAGGGCAGGAACGTCATCGCGCTTATGGTGAACCATATCGGCCATAAGGTGTTCAGGACCATACCCCGCCGGGGATGCTTCGTCACGTGGGGGTCCGTGCGCCAGAAGGACGGCTACACGGTGAGCCTGGAAAGTCGGGAGGGGACCTTCAAGGTCAGGGAGGCGGCCGAGTACGGGAGGCCGTCCCACAAGCTCAGCTTCGCGCTGCAGGCCGGTGAGGTGTATGAGCAGGACCTGGCGGAGGAAGGCTGGGCGGACCCGGGCTACGACGACTCCTCATGGGACTGGGCGGTGCCTTTGGAAGACCAGGGCGCGTTCGGGGCAATGGAGGCGAGGGCCATCCCGTTCATGGACCTGAGCCCCGTCAAGGTGGGCGGCGTCAGGCTGTACTCGGTCAGGAAGCTGGAGGACCTGTATTCCTTCGAGGTGCCGATGCCCTTTATGGATGGGGTGGACGCGTACGAGGAGGCGCAGTTCATGGCATGCACGACCTGGGTCTTCTCGCCCGTCGCGCAGGAGGTGAGGGCCGGGGGCTTCTACGGCCAGACGTTCATCAACGGCAGGCCGCCCTCGATGTCCAGGGAGATGAGGGACAAGCCCATGCGGTACGACCAGGTTTGGGCCCTGAGGGAGGGGTGGAACCACTACTTCTGCATGGGCGGCCACTTCGCCGGGGCCTTCTACCATTACCTCGCGCTGCCCGTGGGCAAGGGGTTGATCGTCTCCGCCGACAGGGACCCGGCGTCCGAGGTCGCCTTCCGCCGCGCGCCGGTCATCGGCAAGAAGGAATACGAAAGCCTCATCAAGCACAAGAAGGTGCCGTACCGGGAGGACGAGGCGCTCTCGGAGATCGGCGGTTGGGTCGAGGTAAGGAAGGGGGAGGCCGCGAACTCGGCGTGCAGGGAGGTCGCCTGGGGCGACTACGCGGAGTCCATCGAGACGTTGGAGGCTGATGCGATCGACGGGTTCACCATAAGGAAGTCGCTGTACCCGGACGGCGTCTACATGGTGCTCGACCTGGGCAAGATGACGCTGTTCATGCAGGGGATGGCCCTGTCCGGCATAAGGGGCGCGACGGTGGACTTCGTGTACGCGGAGCTCATGGGCCGCGACGGCGCGCATCCGCAACTGCTGGCCTGGGTCCCGCTGGGCGACAGGGTCATATGTTCCAAGGGGAGGGACAGGATCGAGTGGGATTCGTTCCACGTGAAGGGGGCCAGGTACCTGTGCGTCGCCATCCGCGGCTATGAGTCGGACGTCGTGCTGGAGAGGCTCTCGCTGGCCGGAGCCAGCTACCCGGCCGCCAAGAGGGGGGCCTTCAGGTGCTCCGACCCCATGCTCGGTGAGGTGTGGGAGATGGGGCTGCGCACGCTGCAGTCCAACATGGAGGACGCGTACGTGGACTGCTCAGGACGGGAGCGGGGCATGTACATACGCGACTCCATAATCCAGTACCATTGCAACCTGCCGTGCATCGGCGACCATATGCTGATCAGGCGGTGCCTGGAGCTGTTCGCGCAGTCCAACTACGAGGACGGCAAGTTCAGGGCCGTATACCCGAACACCGGCGACTACACCATAACGGACTTCGCGTTGAATATGGTGGAGGGACTCTGGAGCTACTACCGGCACACGGGCGACGCGTCCGTGGCGCGTAGGTATTGGGGCAACGTGTGCCGCAACTTAAAGTGGTTCAACGACCTGTCCGACGAGAGGGAGGACGGCCTGCTGGACGCCGAGTGGAACGTCCGCAGGAACGTGAAGGCGCATTACGAGGGGTACCACGGCGACCTCCACGTGGCGGAGGGGCTGATGGTGAAGAAGGGCATAAACTCCCTGTTCACGTTCACCTACATGAGCGCGCTCCTGTCCGCGGTGAGGATAGCCGCGACCATAGGCAGGGAAGGCGACCCCGAGGCCAGGGACTATGAGGCCAGGTACCGCCGATTGAAAGAGAGCTGCGTGAGGCACTTCTGGGACGAGGGGAGAGGCTGCTACGCCGACACGGTGGAGCGTACCGTGCACAGCATGCAGGCGAACGCGCTGGCGGCCATAGCGGAGGCGGACGACGGCGGCAGGCGGGACCGGATGGCCCGGCACATAGAGAGGAATTACGGCAGCCTATTCCTGAACGGGTACAACCAGGAGGGGGGCGTGCTCATGTCGCC
>WRCU01000143.1 GCA_009783805.1 Oscillospiraceae bacterium | reverse complement strand
TTAGGCGCACGCTGCGCGCGTGCGGCTACAAGGTGAGGTCGGTCATGAACATCACCGACGTGGGGCACCTGACCGACGACGCGGACGAGGGCGAGGACAAGATGCAGGTCTCGGCGAAGGCCAAGGGGAAGACCCCCTACGAGGTCGCCGAATTCTACACGGACGCCTTTGACCGCTTCTGCGAGGCGCTGAACGTCTTGCCGCCCGACGTGGTGGCGAAGGCGACGGGCCACATACCCGAGATGGTCGACTTCGTGAGGGCCCTCGAGGGTAAAGGCTACGCCTATGAGACCCCCGACGGCGTCTACTTCGACATATCCAGGTTCCCGGGGTACGGCAGGCTCTCGCGCGTAGACCTCGAGGAGCAGCAGGCTGGGGCCAGGGTAGAGGTGAACGCCAACAAGAGGGGCCCTCTGGACTTCGCCCTATGGATCAAGGCCCCTAAGGGGCATATCATGCAGTGGGAGAGTCCTTGGGGCATGGGCTATCCGGGATGGCACATAGAGTGCTCGGCCATGTCGAGGAAGTACCTGGGGTTCCCGTTCGACATCCATACCGGCGGGGTCGACCACATACCCATACACCATGAGAACGAGATAGCCCAGAACGAGGGGCTTTCGGGGGCGCGGTCCGTCGGGACGTGGATGCACAACGAATTCCTGATGATAGACGGCGGGAAGATGTCCAAGTCGCTGGGCAACGTCTACACGGTCGACACGCTGAGTGAAAGGGGCATGGACCCGCTGGCCTTCAGGTACTTCTGCCTTAACGCCCACTACAGGAGCAAGCTCAACTTCACGTGGGAGGCCATGGGAAGCGCGGACACGGCCCTCGGCAGGCTCTATGAGGGGGCCGAGGCGCATAGGCGCGGCGAGGCGGCCGTGGGCGAAGGCGAGTTGGCGGAGCATAGGGGGCGCTTCCTAGAGGCCATATCCGATGACTTGAACATCCCCAAGGCCTTGGGCGGCGTATGGAACATCGTGCGCGACGAAAGGAAGTCCAGGGACATATACGGCCTGCTCCTGTGGTTCGATGAGGTCCTGGGCCTCTCCATAGACGGCTCGAGGCGGGCCCCGGACGAGCTGCCCGAGGAAGTCGCGGCGATCGTCGCGAGGAGGAGGGCCGCGCGGTCGGCGAAGGATTGGGCCGAGTCCGACGCGCTCCGCGCCGAGCTGGCGTCCATGGGCTATTCGGCCGAGGACACGCCCGACGGGATGAAGGTCAGGAAGGCGCGTGGGTGAGGCGCCCTTGACGCCGCCATGCCCGCCATTGGCCGAAGCCGACGCGGCCGGCCTCTCGCCGATCGTGCTCGCGTACGTCGGCGACTCCGTATACGAGCTCATGGTAAGGTCATACCTGGCAGTGCGGGGGCGGGTGAAGCCCGATGAGCTGCACCGGCTGTCCGTGGGCTACGTGAAGGCGTCCGCCCAAAGCGAGTCTGCGCGCCTCATCAAGGATAGGCTGACGGCGGATGAGGAGGCGCAGTACAGGCGCGGCCGCAACGCGAAGGCCGCCTCGAGGCCCAAGGGCTCGGGGACCCTGGAGTATCGGCGATCCACTGGGTTTGAGGCTTTGATGGGTTATCTGTACCTGACCGGGAATACGGCGAGGCTTTCGGAGGTGTTCTCATGGATAGTAGGGGCAGACGGCCGGGAAGGCCCGTGAAGGGCGGACCTAGGCGTGGCGGGCAATCCGGCGCGGGCGTTCCGGCGCGCGGCGGATCGTGGCCTGATCACGGCGGTCAGGCGCGCAAAGGCCCGGAACCCGATTCGGACGGGCAGGGGCGCAGGGGCGCGGCGACGGGAGCCGGCGGACCGGCCCGCAAGGGCGCGTACGCCGTGAGGGGCGCGGGCGGTCCGACCCGCAAGGGCGCGGCGGCCGCTGGGGGCGGGGCCGCCAAGGCGGGGCCCGTCCCGTCCGCATACAAGGCCGGCCCCATGCCGACCCATGAGTTCGGTAAGGCGCTGATGGGGGGGTTCCTCAAGGGCGCCGCCTCCAAGCCGGAAGGCCGGGGCGGACGGGCGAGGGCCAAGTCGACGCGTGGGTTGGGGCTGCCCGAAGCGGGCGCGGACCCGAACGGCAAGGCGCCCGAAGCGGGGCCGGGCCCTAGGAAGGGCGCCGCCCCCAAGGACGCCGACATGGCGCTCGACGCGGAGGCCAGCTACGTCGAAGGCAGGAACGCGGTCCTGGAGGCCTTGCGGGGCGGGCGGACCGTGGAAAAAGTATACGTGGCGAAAGGCGAGTCGGAAGGGCGGAACGTACGCATAGCGTCGCTGGCCCGCAAGGAAGGCATACCTGTAATAGAAGCCGACAAGCGCAAAATAGAGTCGATGTCGGCCACTGGGTCAAGCCAGGGCATAATCGCCATAACGTCCGAGGTCAGCTACGTGGAGGTAGGCGACATACTGGCCATCGCCGAAGATAGGGGTGAGCCGCCGTTCCTCTTGGTGCTGGAGGGGATCCAGGACCCCAGGAACCTAGGCTCGATGATAAGGACGGCGCTATGCGCGGGCGTCCATGGCATCATCCTGCCGAAGCGCAACGCCTGCGGCGTGACCGCGGCGGTCGCCAAGGCCTCCGCCGGTGCGGTGGAGCATATGGCGATGGCGAAGGTGGCAAACATAGCGTCCACGCTGGAGGCACTCAAAAAAGCCGGCGTCTGGGTGGTCGGGTTGGACGTGGGCGGCGAATCGGATTATCGGGGCCATGACCACGGATCGCCGACGGCCGTCGTCATAGGTGGCGAGGGCGAGGGCATGGGCAGGCTAGTGAAGGAACGGTGCGACTACACCGTGAGGATACCCGTCAAAGGCGCGGTAAGCTCGCTCAACGCGGGGGTCGCGGCGGCACTAGCCTTGTACGAAGTCCTAAGGTCTAGGGAGCCGTGACGTCGGCTTGACGAATGGCAATATTTACCATATATTCGACATGACGACCGCAGGCGCGATCCGGGGCACGAAATGGGTAGGGAGCCGTGATGGAAGATCCGCCCGCCTATGCGGGCAAAAGCGACGAAGATATCGTGCGTTTGGCCCAGCGGGGGGACGGCGGGGCGGCTGAGTTGATCGTCGAGAGGTATGGCATGGCGGTCCGCGCCATGGCCGGCAAGTACTACCTGCTGGGCGCGGACGACGACGACTTGAGCCAGGAGGGCTTTATTGGCCTCTTTAAGGCGGTATGCGAGTATGACCCCGCCAGGTCGGCGTCATTCAAGGCATTCGCGTTGATGTGCGTGAAGAGGCAGATGCTGACCGCGATAACGAGGTCTTTGCGCCAAAAGAGCATGCCGCTGATGGACTACGTGCCGATAGACGCCGGCGACGCCAGACCACAAGACGATGGTGCCCGCTGGGGGCCCACGCCCGTGGAGCCATATGAGGAAAGCCCGGAGGACGTGCTGATCGGGAGGGAGAGCCTTCACGCCATCAACGATTTATTAAACCATTCGCTCAGCGGGTATGAGAGGGAAGTGCTCTACCTGCATTCGCGCGGTGAGACGGCCGCGGAGATCGGGGCGCGCATGGGGAGGCCCGCCAAGTCCGTGGGCAACGCGCTCCAAAGGGTGAGGAAGAAGGCGGTGGGCGTGCTTAAAGCCATGCCGTCATGAATGCCGGGCAGGGGGGACGCGCTTGAACCTAAGGGAGCTTAAGGTGGGCGGAAGCGGACGCGTAATGGAAGTGGGCGGCGAAAAGGCGCTCAGGCGCAGGCTCCTCGAGATGGGAATCACCCCGCGCACTGTAATAACGGTGAAGAAGGTCGCGCCGATGGGCGACCCCATCGAACTGTACCTGCGCGGGTACGTGCTGTCCCTACGACTGGACGACGCCGAGAGGATCACGGTGGAGGAAGTGACGGACGGGTGACATAGTATCATTTTGATATTATCATTATGATACTATCAATATGATACTATCAACCGGCACTATACATCACTTCGCCATCATGAAAGGGGTTGACGGGCCGTGGAACACCTGCTGGATGCGGATGGGCTGGACGAAAGGCAGTTCCTGGAGCGGTACGACCCCGGAGACTACCCACGGCCGTCGGTGACCGTCGACATAGCGGCGTTCGACCTGGCGGAGGTCGAAGGGAGCAATTACCGTAGGGTGCCGGCGAAGGAGCTCCGCATCCTGCTCATAAGGCGTGGGGGGCACCCGTATATCGGCAGATGGGCGCTGCCCGGAGGGTTTTTGGACCCGGGCGAGACCGTGGGTGAGGCCGCGGTCCGGGAGCTGAGGGAGGAGACGGGGATCGCCTGCGGGTACCTGGAGCAGCTCCATACGTTCAGCGCCCCGGGGCGGGACCCCCGCACATGGGTGATAAGCTGCGCCCATATGGCTCTCATCGCACGCGGACGGACGGAGGCCAAGGCGGGAAGCGACGCGACCGACGCGCGTTGGTTTAAGGTGGATACGGAGGCCGGGCCGGGAAGGACCAAGCTCACGCTGACGTGCGGGGACGCGGCGCTGACCGCCACCGTGATGGCAAGGCCAGCCGGGGCGGAGCCTTGGGTCGTCGAAAACGACGGCCTGGCCTTTGACCACGCGAAGATCATCGCCCATGCCGTAGGCCGCCTGAGGGCGAACCTGGGGCACACGGACTTGGTTTTCGGCCTGATGCCCGAAAGCTTCACGTTGACCGAGCTGCAACAGGCGTATGAGGCCATACTGGGGAAGCCGCTGTATAAGTCGGCCTTTCGGCGGAAGGTAGCCTCCATGGTCCTGAAGACGGACCGGCGCACCGAATACAAGGGGCATAGGCCTGCCGCCGTATACGTCAGGGCCGGCGGAAGGCGATAAAGAATGGGGGTTGCGCGCATGGACCGGCCGTTATATAATGCCTGATGTCCATGCATGGGCAGTGAGAATAGCGCGCACCTTTAGCTCAGTCGGTAGAGCAATTGACTCTTAATCAATGGGCCCTGGGTTCGAGTCCCAGAAGGTGTATCGGAAAGCCCTTACGCTCAGTAAGGGCTTTGCCATGCCATGGGCCGCCCCGCGGGGAGCGGCCGTGAAGGAGGAGGGCGCATGCTTTTCTTGGGCGTGGACATGGGCACGCAGGGTGCGAGGTGCGTAGCCGTCGACGAGAAGGGCGACGTGGAGGCCGAGTGCTCGGCCATGATACGGAACGCTAACCTGTCCGTTGAGGCCGGTCGGCATGAGCAGTCGGCCGACGATTGGTGGGAAGCCTTCGCCGGGGCCGTCA
>WRCU01000142.1 GCA_009783805.1 Oscillospiraceae bacterium | reverse complement strand
GTGGTGTTCCTTTCGGGGTACGGCTACGAGATCATGGTGCCGTTCGTCGGCCCCGTCAACAGCGGATGGTTCTTCATAGTGTTCACCACGCTGCTCATGCTTGCGATGTCGAACTCCTCGAACCTCACGGACGGGCTGGACGGCCTGCTGGCGGGTATCGCCGTCGTCGTGTTCGTCTTCTTCTGCGCGGCGATCTCATACGTGCCTGAGCTCAGGGACATATATGAGGCGGGCTTGGCGAAGGTGTTCTCCGCGCTGATGGCCGGGGGTTGCCTCGGGTTCCTAGCCTTCAACCTGAGCCCCGCCAGGGTATGGATGGGCGACACGGGCTCGCTCGCCATAGGCGGTGCGATCAGCTCGATAGCGGTGATGGTGAGGATGCCCTTCATCCTGCTCATAGTGGGGCTCCCGTTCATCGTGGAGTCGCTTTCGGTGATCATCCAGGTAGCCTCCTTCAAGCTGCGCGGAAAAAGGGTCTTCAAAATGGCGCCTTTGCACCACCACTTCGAGGAAGTCGGGATGAAGGAGACGACGATCGTGTACGGCGCGTGGGTGGCCGAGATACTCCTGTGCGCGGCCGCGTTCCCGTTGGCAGGGTACTTCGCCGGCGCGGCGTAGCGGGGGGGCGGGCATATGGAGGCGGCGGCCGATAGGGTGAGGAGGAGGCCCATGGACTTCTCCATATTGCTGGTCTTCTTGCTGCTCCTCGCCATAGGCTCCATTATGCTCATCAGCTCCAGCTCTATACAGGCCTACGCGGCCTACGGCGACAGGTTCTACTTCCTGAAGAGGCAGTTCATGCTCATAGGCTTGGGTTTGGCGGCGATGGCGGCCGTCCTGCTGGTCGACTACCGCAGGCACATAGGCAAGCTGGCCGCCGCATCGTATGTCCTGTCCATAGTCGCGTTGCTGCTCGTGATCGTGGGCCCAATCAACGTGGAGATGAATGGGGCGACCCGATGGATCGGGAACGAATCCTTCACGTTCCAGCCCTCGGAGCTGGCCAAGCTCGCGCTGATACTGGCATTGGCCCATATGCTCTCGAAGGCCGGCGGGAAGGGGCTCGCCGACCTGGGCACGAAGGAGACGCTGGTTGTGGCCGCCAAGGCCATGGCCATAATAGCGCCGCCCATCGCGCTCATATTCATGCAGCCGCACAAGAGCTGCGCCATTCTCATGCTGGCCGTGACGGCCATTATGCTGTTCGCGGCGGGGATGAGGCTGCGGGCGGTCGCGGTCCTGGCGGGGGCCGCCGCCCTCGTGCTGGGGCCGATAGTGATGCTCTCGGACTACGCAAGGAACAGGATAGTCGCGTTCTTCGGCGATGAGGGGGACAAGCTCGGCAGCCTTTGGCAGTTGAACCAGTCGATCATCGCGATAGGCTCCGGGGGGCTGTTCGGGAAGGGGTTGGGGGGGAGCGTGCAGAAGTTCGCCTACCTGCCCGAGCCGCACAATGACTTCATATTCGCCATCGTGGCCGAGGAGCTGGGTTTCGTCGGCGTCATGATCATCATCGTCTTGTTCGCGATCCTGATATGGAAAGGGGCCAGGGTGGCGATGAAGGCGCCCGATCAGGCCAGCGGCCTCATCGCGGCTGGGGTCACGGGCCTGATAGCCGTCCAGTTCCTGATAAACCTTTGCGTGGTCTCCGGAATATTTCCGGTGACGGGGATGCCTTTGCCGTTCTTCAGCTATGGGGGTACGTCGTTGATATTGATGATGGCGAACGTCGCGATGCTCCTCAACATATCCAGGTATTGCCGGTAGCAGGTGGGTGGGGGGGGTGTGGGGGATCGGCAGAAAATGGGTCCTGGCGGCCGCGTCCGCATTGGCGGTCGCGTCGATCTTGGGCGTGGCGGCCTTCTCGCCGGTATTGAACGTGACCTCGATAGAGGTGAAGGGCAACACCCGCTACCGGGAGGAGGACATAGTGAGGGACTCAGGGGTTGAGCTGGGGCAAAACGCCTTGACCTTCCTGATGGGCGCCGAAGGGTTGACGGCCAACCTTAAAAATCTGCTGTCGCTGAGGCTGATGAACCGTGAGTGGCTCATAGCGAAGGGCAGGCCATACATTAAGGAGGTCACCGTCAGGTATTCGCCGATGGGGCGGTTCACCATTGAGGTGAGCGAGAGGGTCCCGATGGCCGTCATCTCGTCATCCGGAGGCTACCTGGTGGACGGGGACGCGTACGTCGTGGACAGGGCCGCCGAAGGCGACCGCCGCGCGCTCCCCACGATCGTGGGCATCGAGTTGGGGGCCGCGCCCATAGGGGGCGCGCTGGAAGGGGAGGACTACTACAAGTTTGAAAACTTCGCGCTCATATGGGCGGCCATATGCGAAAGCGACAGGGACGGCGGGGACGCGCTGGGCGACAGGGTGGAATGCGTCGACGTGGGCGACGTCGCGGGCCCGATCCTCCGGCTGGAGGGGGGGGTGGACGTGGTCTTCGACGAGATGGAGAGGCTCGTGTACAAGGTGGACGCGGTCAAGCAGGTGCTGCTGTCGCTGGAAGGTCCGGAGATGGGGTCGGGGGTCAGGATCCTGTTCTCGGGGAGGAACATAAACGTCATACCGAAGGAAGGCGGATGAGCGGGCATGGGAACGGGCTGCGCGGCGCCTTGGCATACGCCCGGGCACTACGGCCGGCGCGTTGCAAACTCGGGCGGATGAATGGTAGAATGCCGGCGACATCGCTATCGTCCGTCGCCCAAGCCATAAATAACCTAGGGGTTGATGACATTTGAGTTCCGCGTACACATACGCCGCGATAGACATAGGCTCCTCGAAGGTGTGCGGCGTGGCCGTAGAGGTCAACAGCGGCAGGCACACGATTTTGGGTGAGTCGGTCAGGCATGGCTGCTACGTGAAGAAAGGCGTCATCATAGACATCGACAACCTCTCGGAATGCGTAAAGTCCATACTAACGGACATGTGCGCGAAGGCCGAGGCCGACATAAGGTCGCTGTACGTGAACCTCGACGCCGACCAGCTGACGGTGAGGGACAAGCGCGTCAGGATCCCCACGGACCCCGACCGCGAGATAGGGCAGGCCGACATCAACGCCGTCATGGACGCCGCGAAGGACACGGAGAATGAGGTGGGCTACTTCGTGCTGCAGGTGTTGAGCGACTCGTACACCGTCGACGACTACGGCGAGGTGACCGACCCGATAGGGCTCACGGGCAAAGGGCTGACCATGGACGCGGTCGTCATCAGCGCGAAGTCCTCATACGTCAACGCCCTTACCAAGTGCTTCCAGAAGTCGGGCATAGAGATCGACGGGCTGATACCGTCGGGGCTCTCGCTGGGCGAGATGATACTGAGCGAGGACGAAAAAAAGGGTGGCGCTGCGATTATAGACGTCGGGGGCGAATCCACCGACATATACGTGTACCATGAGATGAACATGAGGGCCTGCAGGAGCCTTCCGGTGGGCGGGCAGCACATGTCGAACGACGTCAGCCTCGTCTTCAACGTGACGGCCGCAGACAGCGAAAAGATCAAGAAGGAGCTCAACATAGCCTCGGTCGGCAAGATCATGAACAATCAATACGTGTCCTTGGAAGACATCAGCAACGGGGAGCGGAACAAGTTCTTGGTATCGGACCTCGTCGAGGTCTTCGAGGCCAGGGTGTGCGAAATCTTTCAAATCTGCAGGGAGGCGGTTTTCGACTGCTCCGGCACGCCGATCAGGTCGGTGGTGCTCACGGGAGGCGGGATAGAGCCCATGTCCGGCTCGAAGGAGATAGCGGAGTCCGTGTTCGGGATCCCCGTGCGCGTCCTCAGCTACAAGACGTACGGCATACCCGGCAAGGAGTACGTGAACGTTTGTTCCATAATAGACTTCCTATCGTCCAGGCCCGAAAAGGGGCAGTACGCGAACGTCGTCGCGAGGAACGGCAAGGACCCGGTGACCCTGATAAATAAGCTGAAAAAGAGCTTCATGGATTTCATAAGGAAGTAAGATCCGCTTGTCATATTTTTTTCGTTAATATATTATTTCGGCATACATACGACGCCAAAATCATCGCGGCCGCAAAGCTGGCGGCCATGCGACGGAAGGGGATAGAGGCCTTGGTCGAGTTCCAATTTGAGACTGCGCCCGTTGTGCCGCAGATGAAGGTCGTGGGGGTCGGCGGCGGCGGGAACAACGCCGTCAACAGGATGATCGCCGAGAACCTGCGCGGCGTGGAGTTCGTCGTCATAAATACCGATAAACAAGCCTTGATGCGTTCCAACGCCAACGTGAAGATACAGATAGGCGAGAAGGTGACGAAGGGGCTGGGGGCGGGCGCCAACCCCGACATAGGCCAAAAGGCCGCGAACGAGAGCCGCGACGACATAGCGTCCGTGCTCAAGGGGACGGACATGGTCTTCATCACCGCCGGGATGGGCGGCGGTACCGGGACCGGCGCGACGCCGCTGGTGGCGCAGATAGCCAAGGAGCTGGGGATCCTGACCGTCGGCGTGGTCACCAAGCCGTTCGCCATAGAGGGCATGAAGAGGATGCGCTTCGCGGAGCAGGGCATAACGGAGTTGAGCACCGTCGTCGACGCCCTGGTCATAATACCGAATGAGAAGCTCATACAGATAGCTGATAAAAGGACTACGCTTCTGGACGCGTTCAGGATGGCCGACGACGTGCTGAGGCAAGGCGTCCAGGGCATATCCGACCTGTTGGTTTCGCCGGGGTACATAAACCTCGATTTCGCCGACGTGCAGACCATCATGTTCAACGCCGGCATGGCCCACCTGGGGGTGGGCAGGGCGTCGGGGGAGACGAAGGTGCAGGACGCCGTGGAGATGGCCATACACAGCCCGCTGCTGGAGACGAGCATCGACGGCGCCATGGCCGTCCTGGTCAACGTCACGGGCAACGCCGGCATAGGCCTCCTGGAGATGACCTCCGCGATGGGGATTATCAACAAGTACGTCGACCCGGACGCGAACATAATAATGGGGACTTCCATCGACGACAGCTTCGACGACGAGATGCTGATCACCGTCATAGCCACGAAGTTCGACGCCGGATACGCCCAGGATCAATACCCATCCCAATTAGGCAGGGGTAGGGAGGCCGCGCCGTCGGTTTCCGGGTACGGGTATCAGGGAGCCGGGGCTGACCATGCCGCCGCCCAAGGCGGCCAGGGGGCCCCCCAGTCCGCGGGTCAGGTGGGGGTGGGGCGTGAGCCCGGTCAGGGACAGGGGACCCAATCCGGCCATGGCGTG
>WRCU01000141.1 GCA_009783805.1 Oscillospiraceae bacterium | reverse complement strand
GTACGGCTTTGAGGGCTACGACGTGGCCGGTAGCAGGTTCCCGTTCCTCCTCCTCATGGTGGACCCCGAGTTCCAGGCGATATATAAGGGCTGGGTGACGGCCCTGTTCCGGGAGATGAACCCCTACACCGGGCTGCGCATGTGCGACGACCCGGGGGTGGCCATATTCGAGATACAGAATGAGGACTCGTTCTTCTTCTGGACCACGGCGAGGGCGACCATAGCCCCGACCGTGATGGGACGCATGGACGCCTCCTTCGGCGCGTGGCTGGCGGGCAGGTACGGGTCGTGCGGCGAGGCGCTGGCCGCGTGGGGCGAGGGGGCCGCCCAGCCCGACGTCGACCGCCCGGACGACGGGGTCATGAAGATAATGGACGCGTGGTTCTACACCGACGAGGGCAGGGGGACGCCGGCCCTGCACAGGAGGATGGCGGACCAGCTCGAGTTCCTCGCGACCGCCCAGAAGGATTTTTACGACGGCATGGTGGCCTTCCTGCGCGACGAGCTGGAGGTCAAGGCGCTCATATCGTGCAGCAACTGGACCACAGCCTCGCCCAAGTACCTGGACGCCATCGAGAGGTACACGTACACGGCCGGGGACATCATCGACAGGCACGGCTACTACACGGGGACGCACACGGGCCCCACGTCGGGGTACAGGGTCAGCCCCGGCGATTATTTTTCGGATTCCTCGCTGCTATACGAGCCATGGAACTCGGTGACGCACCTGACCAAGGTGGAGGGCTACCCGCACATGATATCCGAGACGGGATGGCCCAGCCCCAACATGTACCGGGCCGAGTCGGTCGCCGTATGGTCGCTCTACGGCTCGCTGGAGGGCATGGACGTGATCACCATGTTCGCCGTGGGCAGCGTGAACGCGGAGCCGGCGACGAACAAGTTCGCGATGTGCGTCCCGACGGTGCTTTGGCAGTTCCCGGGCTACGCGCTGCTCTATAGGCGGGGGGACGTGGAGGAGGCGCGCACAGTCGTGGCCATGACGCACAACCTCTCGGACATGTACGATTTTAAAGGCTCGGAGATACACGAGACGCAGGCGATAGACCAGCTGAGGCAGGACTGACGCGGGCCGGGCGGGGACGGCCGGCGTAGGCCATGCGCCGCCGCGGCTTGGGCGTTCGGGCCGGCATCGGCGTGGGGCGGGAAATGCGGGTATGGATGTTTGTGGACGCAATAAAAATACGGGGCGAAGATGGGGGAGACGTATGGGCAGGATCAAGATCGGCGTCATCGGGACGGGGATCATCGGGAAGAGCCACCTGGAGAACTACTCCAAGATCCCAGAGGTGGAGCTCGCGGCCTTGTGCGACGTATGCCCGGAGACATTGGCCGGGGCGGCCGAGCGGTTCGGGGTGAAGGACACGTACGCGGACTTCAGGGACCTCTTGAAAAGGGACGACATAACGGCCGTGGACGTCTGCGTCCACAACAACCTGCACGCGCCGATAACGATCGCCGCGTTGAAGGCCGGCAAGCACGTCTACTGCGAGAAGCCCATGGCGGGGTCATACAAGGACGCCCTGGCGATGCGCGAGGCGGCGGCCAGGCTCGGTCTCAAGCTGCACATACAGCTCGCCACGCTCTACTCGCGCGAGAACTGGATAGCCAAGGACATCATCGACAAGGGATGGCTGGGCAGGATCTACCACGCGCGGTCCGTCGGCTACCGGCGCCGCGGCAGGCCCTACGTGGACGGCTACGCGACGAAGGAGTTCGTGAACAGCAAGTACTCGGCCGGCGGCGCGCTATTCGACATGGGCGTCTACCACATATCGCAGATCCTGTTCCTCGCCGGGCTCCCGGAGGTCGAGAGGGTGACGGGCCGCACGTACCAGGAGAACCCCATGGACGCGAAGAGGAGGGAGATCAGCGGCTACGACGTAGAGGAGCTGGGCCTGGGCTTCGTGAACTTTGCGGGCGGCATGTCGCTGGACATACTGGAGGCTTGGTCGATCAACGTCAACCCGTTCGACGGCAGCTTCATCGTGGGCTCCGAGGGCGGCGTGAGGCTGGAGCCGCTGAGCTTCCACAAGTCGGACGGCGACCTGGCCATGGACACGAAGTTCGACGTGGGGATCTACGACTACCGGTCGAGGATGCTGAGGGACCACTACGACGCGTACAAGTCGTCCCAGGGCCATTGGGCGGCCGCCCTGGCCGGCGAGGTGCCCCTCTTGGACACGTCCGGCACGGCGCTCCAGACGGCGCTCATAAGCGAGGGGATATTCATGTCGCAAAAGCTCGGCAGGGAGGTCACGGCCGCCGAGATCAAGGCGGGGTCGGCCTCCAGGTCCATGACGAGGCAGGACGTGGGCGGCGGAAAGGCGATCGAGTACGAGGCCATATAGATTCGGACGCGCGCATGATGACCGCATGGGGGGGCCGATATGCCGAAAGCGGAGATGACCTCGAGGGAGCGCCTGCTGGCCGCGCTAAGGGGCGAAGAGACCGACAGGATGCCTTGGGCGCCCATACTGGCCTATTGGTGGGAGTCCAGGACGGACCTCCACGAGGCGGGGCAGAGGCGGTTCCTCACGGACCTGCGCTGCGACCTGCTGATGCGCGGGCACGGCATGACATGCAATGTGGAGAGGCGCAACTCCGCGGTCAGGCAGGAAAAGGCCGGCGACGAGACCCGCACGACCATCGAGACGCCCGTCGGCAGCATATCATGCCTGCACAGGTATTTTAGGGGGCCCAACACGAGCTTCATGGCGGAGCATTACGTCAAGACGAAGGAAGACATAAAGACGCTGACCTACTACATGGAGAACACGCGCATAACGCCCAACCACGGGGCGGTGGCCAAGCTGATAGACGAGGCCGGCGAGGACGGGCTCGTGGTGCCCATCCTGGCGCCCGAATTCAAGAGCGGCTTCCAGCAGCTCATAGAGGCGTACATCGGCACCATACAAGCCAACTACCTTCTGGAGGACTACCCGGACCTGATGGAGGGCCTGATCGCCGCCATGCACGAAAACGGCAGGTTGGCCGCGGACATAGCCGCGGACAGCGAGGCGGAGGCGTTCATCTACTGGGAGGACAGCTCCACGCTCAACGTGAGCCCGGCGCAGTTCGAGCGCTACGTGAGGCCCGAGCTGGACCTGTACGGGGCGAAGGTCAGGGCGCAAGGCAAATTCCTCATACACCACGCCTGCGGCCACTTGAAAGGGCTGCTGCCGATCATGAAGGACATGGAGATCGACATGATCGAGTCCATATCGCCGCCGCCCACGGGCGACGTGGAGATGTGGGACGCCTACCGGGAGCTGGGCGGGCGGGAGGCGCCCGGGATGCAGGTGGGGCTGATCGGCGGCATAGAGCCGCTGCACCTGCTGACGCTGGGCAAGGAGGATTTTTACGCGTACGTGAACGAATTATTGGACAGGATGGCGGGGTGCCGCAGGTACATCCTCTCGAACTCGGACTCGTGCCCGGTTGGGGTGGAGGAGTGGAAGTTCCGGATGGTTACGGATATCGTTAGGGAGCGCTGGGGATGAGAGGGCATAAGGGGGGGCATATGGGAGCCGGGAAAAAGGCGGGGAAGCCGAACATCATATTCATACTTATAGACGACATGGGTTGGACGGACATAGGGTGTTTCGGCAGCTCATTCTACGAGACGCCGAACATAGACGCGCTGGCCAGGGACGGCATGCTGTTCACCGACGCGTACGCGGCCTGCCCCGTATGCTCGCCCACGAGGGCCAGCCTGATGAGCGGGAAGTACCCCGCGACCGTCGGGGTGACCGACTGGATAGACCACGACTATGAGCTGCACCCGGTCAGGGCGAGCCTCATAGACGCGCCTTACATACGCCACCTCCCGCTGAGCGAGAAGAGCGTGGCGTCGGCGCTCAGGGACGGCGGCTACGCGACGTGGCACGTCGGCAAGTGGCACCTGGGCACCGAGGAGTTCTGGCCGACCAATCACGGCTTCGACGTCAACATAGGCGGCACCGAGCGCGGGACGCCGGGGAAAGGCTACTTCCCGCCTTACGGCATCAAGTGCTTCGAGGACGGGCCCGAGGGCGAGTACCTCACGGACAGGATAACGGACGAGGCGATCAGGCTCATAAAAAGCCATGACGGATCCAAGCCCTACTACCTCAACCTATGCCACTTCGCGGTGCACGAGCCGATCCAGGTAAAGGCCGAGGACGTCCCCAAGTACGAGCGGAAGCGCGAGGCGATGGGGCTGGACAAAGTGACGGAGTTCGAGGATGGCGAGGTCTACCCGGTCTCGCCCGAGGATAGGCAGCTGAGGATACGCCGCAGGCTGGTGCAGGGCCACCCGGGCTACGCGGCCATGGTGGAGAACCTGGACATGAACGTCGGGCGGCTCTTGGAGGCCGTAAGGGAGACGGGCGGGGAGGACGACACGATCGTGGTGTTCACCTCGGACAACGGCGGCGTGGCCAACACGGAGCCGCTCGCGTTCCTCAACGGGAACTTCTGGGACATCAGGGAGATGCCCACGTCCAACAAGCCCCTGAGCGAGGGGAAGGGCTGGATGTACGAAGGAGGGGTGAGGGAGCCGCTCATCATTAAATGGCCGTCCGTCATCAAGCCGGGCGGCAGGTGCCCCGTGCCCGTGACGACGCCGGACTTCTACCCGACGCTGCTGGAGGCGGCCGGGCTCCCCTTGATCCCCGAGCAGCACGTGGACGGGGAGAGCATACTGCCGCTGTTAAAGGGCGGGGACAGCCTCAAGCGCGACGCCATCTTCTGGCACTACCCGCACTACGGGAACCAGGGCGGCGAGCCGGGGTCCTCGGTGAGGATGGGCGACTGGAAGCTGATAGAGTTCCACGACGGCGGCAGGCTGGAGCTGTACAACCTGAGGGACGACATAGGCGAGGATAACGACCTGGCGGCCGAGATGCCGGATAAAGTGGCCGAGATGCACGGCAGGCTCAAGGCCTGGAGGGAGTCCGTCGGCGCGAGGATGCCCGAGAGGAACCCCGATTGGTGGAGGGCGAAGGCGTAGGGCTCAGGATGACAGGCGAAAGGCTCAGGATGACATTAGTACCGTCATTGCGAGGATTGAAATGACGAAGCAATCCATTGCCGCAGGAGGCTCCTCGCAATGACGGGCTTAGATCCTTCGCGGTGCTCAGGATGACAGGTGAAAGGCTCAGGATGACATTAGTACCGTCATTGCGAGGATTGAAATGACGAAGCAATCCATTGCCGCAGGAGGCTCCTCGCAATGACGG